>JADLBK010000062.1 GCA_020847755.1 Flavobacteriales bacterium
AGATGGCGGGCCTGAAGGCCTACGAGGTCGGCGGCACCATCCACATCGTGGTGAACAACCAGGTGGGCTTCACCACCAACTACATCGACGCGCGCACCAGCACCTACTGCACGGATGTGGCCAAGGTGACGCAGTGCCCGATCTTCCACGTGAACGGCGACGATGCGGAAGCCGTGGCCTTCACCATGAAGCTGGCGATGGACTACCGCCAGAAGTACGGCACCGACATCTGGGTGGACATCCTCTGTTACCGCAAGCACGGCCACAACGAAGGCGACGAACCGAAGTTCACGCAGCCCGTGCTGTACAAGGCCATCGCCGCCCACCCCGACCCGCGCGCCATCTACACGCAGAAGCTGATCGACAGCGGCGTGGAGGGGGCCAAGGAGCTCGCCGCGGAGATGGAGCGCAGCTTCACCGCCATGCTCGATGAGCGCCTCAACGAGGCCAAGCAGCAGCGCGTGGGCAAGATCACCAACTTCATGGCCGAGCGCTGGAAGGGCTTCCGCCGCGCCACTGTGCAGGACATGCTGAGCGCACCGGCCACAGGGGTGAAGAAGGAGACGTTGAAGATGATCGGGGAGAAGCTCACCGTGCTGCACCCCAACAGCAGGAAGTTCTTCAGCAAGCTGGAGAAGATCCTCAACGATCGCAAGGGGATGATGAACGACGAGGTGCTCGATTGGGGCCTCGCCGAATTGCTCGCCTACGGTTCGCTGCTCGTGGAAGGGAAGCCCGTGCGCTTCACCGGCCAGGACGTGGAGCGCGGCACCTTCAGCCATCGCCACGCGGTGGTGAAGGTGGAGGACAGCGAGGAGGAGTTCATCCACCTGAAGCACATCCAGGAAGGGCAGGCGCTGCTGCAGATCTACAACTCGCTTTTGAGCGAGTACGCGGTGCTAGGGTTCGAGTACGGCTATGCGCTCACCAACCCCAATACGCTCACCATCTGGGAAGCGCAGTTCGGCGATTTCGTGAACGGCGCGCAGATCATCCTGGACCAGTACCTGTGCTGCGCCGAGGAGAAGTGGAACACGCAGAACGGCCTCGTGGTGCTGCTGCCCCACGGGTACGAAGGCCAGGGTGCCGAGCACAGCAGCGCGCGCATGGAGCGCTTCCTGCAGAGCTGCGCCGACGACAACATGCTGGTGGTGAACTGCACCACGCCGGCGAACTTCTTCCACGTGCTGCGTCGCCAGCTGGCGTGGGACTTCCGCAAGCCGCTGGTGGTCTTCACGCCGAAGAGCCTGCTGCGACATCCGAAGTGTGTGAGCACCCTGGACGAGCTGGCCAAGGGCCGCTTCCAGCCCTTCATCGACGATGCTTCCGCCGATCCGAAACAGGTGCGCACCGTGATCCTCACCCAGGGCAAGGTGCACTACGACCTTCTGGAGCACCGCGACACCAACGGCATCACGGACACCGCGCTGCTGCGCGTGGAGCAGTTGCATCCGCTGCCCGTGGACGCGATCAAAGAGGCGCTGGCCCGCTATTCCAAGGCCGAACGTTTCCTCTGGGTGCAGGAGGAGCCGCGCAACATGGGCGCGTGGACGCACATCCTCACGCAGCTGCAGCCGGAGCTCGACGTGAGGCTCGAGTGCATCAGCCGTCCGGCGAGCGGTGCGCCCGCCACCGGCAGCAGCAAGCGCAGCGCCAATCAGCAGGTGGCCATCATCGAACAGGCGTTCGGGGCGGGCCGCTCCGGTACGAAAGCGCCCACGACCAAAAAGGCCCGTGCCTGAGCAAGTGACAAGGAGCAATTGTCAAGTGACAAGGAACAAGTGACAAGGGTCAAGTAACAAGCGCCGCATTCACACATTTCCTCATTTCCACATTTCCCAGATGGCCACCGTAGACATCAAGGTCCCGAGCCCAGGAGAGAGCATCAGTGAGGTCCGCATCGCGCAATGGCTCGTGAAGAGCGGCGATACGGTGGAGAAGGACCAGGTGATCGCAGAGATCGACAGCGACAAGGCCACGCTGGAACTGAGCGCTGAGGCCGAAGGCCGCATCGAGCTGCTCGCCGCCGCGGATGCCACGGTGAACGTGGGCGATGTGGTGGCCAAGATCGATACCAGTGTGAAGGCCGAGGCCAAGCCCAAGGCGCAGGCTCCCGCGCCGGAGGCGAAAAAGCCCGCTGCCGCCCCTGCCCCAGCTGCTGCGCCTGCCCCTGTCACGGCGGCCGCGCACGCCACCCCGGTCGCCAAGGCGATGCTGGATGAGAAGGGCGTGGACCCGAGCAAGGTGAAAGGCAGCGGTCCCAACGGCCGCATCACCAAGAGCGACGTGGAAGCGTACATCGCCGGTGGCGTGGACGCCGGTGGCAGGCTGATGAACGGCTGGGGCGGTACGCGCAACGACAGCCGGGCCAAGATGACCACCCTGCGCAAGAAGGTGGCCGAGCGTCTGGTGAGCGTGAAGAACACCACGGCCATGCTCACCACCTTCAACGAGGTGGACATGAGCGCGGTGATGGCCCTGCGCGACAAGTACAAGGACAAGTTCAAGGAGCAGAAGGGTGTGAACCTCGGCTTCATGAGCTTCTTCACCAAGGCGGTGACCGAGGCGCTGCGCCTGTTCCCGACGGTGGGCGGCCAGATCCAGGGCGACGAGATCGTCACCTTCGACTACGCGGACATCGGCATCGCGGTGAGCAGTCCGAAAGGGCTGATGGTGCCCATCGTCCGCAACGCCGAGCGCATGAGCCTGGCGGAGATCGAAGCGAGGATCAAGGAGCTCGCCGTGAAGGCGCGCGACGGCAAGCTCACCATCGACGAGATGACGGGCGGCACCTTCACCATCACCAACGGCGGCGTGTTCGGCAGCATGCTCAGCACGCCCATCCTCAACCCGCCGCAGAGCGCCATCCTGGGCATGCACAACATCGTGGAGCGTCCCGTGGCCGTCAACGGCCAGGTGGTGATCCGCCCCATCATGTACGTGGCGCTGAGCTACGATCACCGCATCATCGACGGCAAGGAGAGCGTGAGCTTCCTGTACAAGGTGAAGGAGATGATCGAGGATCCCACGAAGCTCGTGTTCGGCGGCAAGGATCCGGGGGAGGTGCTGTTGGGACTCTAGTCCGCCGCATCCACCACGATCATGCGCGTGCTGTCGCGCGAGATCTTCAACGAGCGCCTGTTGCGTCCTTCCACGATGGTGGTGGTGAAGGAGAGCACGCTGTCGCCTAAGGTGTGCGCAGCGAATCGGTCGGTGCTGTCCTGGTCAGCGGCTTCCATCTTCAGCTCATAGGTGTATTGCCGCAGCACGCGCCGCACTTCGGCGGGACAGGTGTTCACGCGCAGGCGGATGGCTGGGTCGAGCTTCGGGATGAGCTGGTCCTGGGCATCGATCACCTGCACGCACGCTTCGGGCTTGCCGAAGAGCGCGGCGTAGATCCCGGCGCCGGGCCGTGGTGCGAGCGCGTCCCGGGTCCGCTCCGCCGTGTGCTCCACGGCCTTCACCACCACCACGCCCGCGCACACCGTGGATGCCATGAGGCAGAGCACGCCCGGAATGAGGAGCCATGCGGCCCGACGGCGGTAGCCCACCAGCAACAGGCCCAGGCCCGTGGAGGCCAGCGCCACCGCCACGATGGACCCAAGGAGGATGGAGGTCATGGCGCAAAGGTGCTGGTGAAGGACAACCCCGTCGAGGCAGCGACGTAGAAGCGCCCTCCTGGAACAGCCGGGAAGGACATGCATCGCCACACCGTTCCCCTTTGTCTGGCCCTCCTGACCGGTGCGGCCTCTGCTGACGCCATCGGTCAATGCACCGTGAACTCCAGCGATGGCTACACGGTGCACCTCAGCGTGTACCCGCAGGCCATCGTGCCCGCCTCGATGAGCTGCCCTTCGGGGTACAACTACCGGGTGCGCATGGGGTACAGCATCACCTTCTCCGGGTCCAACATCCCCGGCTCCTTGTGGACCTTGCAAGGGCGCGTGACCTGTGGCAGCACGAGCATCTTCTTCGACCTGCCCAACAACGGCGGGTCCGGTTCGGTACTTTCCTCGAACGACTGGACCTCAAGCACCAATTGCGCCACTGCGACGCCCGCGTCGCTGGGGTGCACCAGCGTGCGCATCGAGATCCATGGCCCTGGGATCCCATCGCAGGACATCGAATGCGGCTTCAGCGTCCTTCCTGTGGAGCTGATCGGTTTCACCGCCGAACCGGTGGGCGGGTCGGTGCACTTGCGCTGGAGCACCGCATCCGAGCAGGGCAATCTCGCCTTCATCGTGGACCGTGCCGGCGATGACCTGGAGTTCGAGGAACTCGTGCGCTTGGAGGGCGCCGGGGACAGTCAGCACCAGCTGACCTACGCCGCTGCCGACGACCTGCCGCTCTCCGGGCTGAGCTACTACCGGCTTCGGCAGGTGGACCAGGACGGGACCATCACCGTGGGTCCGTCCGTGGCCGTGCATCGGTCGGGCTCGTACACCTTGCGGATCCATCCCAACCCGGTGCGCGAGCGTTTCGTGCTGGAGGGTGTTGAGCCGGGTGGGTTCGTGGAGATCCTGACACCCACCGGCGAGCACATCAGCAGTGGGCTCCTGGCCGGTGCATCGGTCCCTGTCGGCTTCCTGCCGCCGGGTCTGTACCTGGTCCGCCATACGGACGCGGCCACGGGCAGGCAGCGGACGGCCCGATTCGTCCGTGAGTGAGGCCGGTCGCCGAGGGGCGGTTAGTTTCGCACATCAACCTCCGGACCATGTGCCTGCGTTCCCTGCTTCCCTGTTGTCTTCTGCTTCTGGTGCGTACGGCGCATGCGCAGGGTGTCACCAACGGCGGCTTTGAGTCGTGGAGCACGAGCGTCCAGTTCGAACAGTTGAGCGATTGGCGGACCAGCAATTCGGAAGCACCCGGTCTGAACAACACCACGCGCGTGGCCGGAGCATCCGGCACGTACGGTGTGCGGATGGAGACCGTGGTACTGGGCACGGACACCGCCTTCGGTTTCGCGCTGCTGGGCAACATCGACGATGACCTGCCGGTGGCCGGTGTACCCTTCACCACCGCCATCGATGCCATCGAGGGCTTTTACCGGTACGACCTGCAGCCTGGCGATTCGGCCGTGGTGCTGGTGGGCATCTGGAGCTTCGGGGTGCTCGCGGTCCTGGACGTGCACACCATCGGTGGGACGCAGTCCACCTGGACCGCGTTCGACCTGCCCGTGAACCAGGGCGTGCCGATCGCACCGGACAGCGTGGTGGTGGCCTTTGCGAGCTCGGACCCCTTTGCCCCATCGGGCATCGCCGAAGGCTCCTGGTTCGAGGTGGACGCCGTGCGGCTCACCTCCTTCATCACACCCACGCCGGACGTGCTGCCCAATCATGAGTTCGAACTCTGGGATGAGGTGACCAGCGAGGATCCGGACGGGTGGAGCTCCTTCAACGCACTGCTCGCGCCTTACCAGCTCTCCTCGGTGATCCCTTCCACCCAGGCGCACAGCGGCGCGCTTTCCGCGCGCGTCACCACCCTGGGCGTGGGCAGCGACACCATTCCAGGCATCCTGACGAACGGCACGGTGAGCCCGTTCGGGGTGGGCGGGGGCCTGCCGTACTCCGATATGCCCGGCATGATGAACGCCTGGGTGCAGTATCAGCCCACCGGCCAGGACACGGCGCGGATCCTGGCGTATTTCCTGAGCGGAGGCGCGCCGGTCGGTTCCGCTTACGCGGAGGTGACGGGTGCCACCACGGGCTGGACCTTGCTTTCGGCCCCGGCCGTGCTGATGTTCACGCCGGACACCCTGCTGTTGACCCTGTTCTCGGGAACCAACCCGGGTTCGGTGCTGTGGGTGGATGATGTGGACCTGTCGGGCGGCAATGTGGGTGTCGCGCAGGAGCGCGTGCCCGCTGCGCGCGTGTATCCCGTACCTGCCGGTGATGAGCTGTTCGTGGATGCCCCTGTGGGCGCAGGCCTGGAGGCGTGGGTGCTGCGGGATGCGCAGGGGCGCGAGCTGTCCAGGGGCCGCTTCGTCGCACCCCTCCGTGCATCGGTCGATCTGCGCGGGTTGCCATCCGGCCCCGGTGTGATCGAGATCGAACTGTCCGACGGTTCCCGAAGGTCGGAACGTATCGTGAAGTACTGAGCCGCTGCGGCGCAACGGCGATGCTTCGCGTGCGGACCTAGAGCCGCGCGGTCACCGAACATTGTCGTGTTGACAACTGCGGCCGCAGCGCATCCACCCTGCGGCAGGGTGGCGGCTAGGTTTGCCCGGCACCTTAACGGAGCATGGGCGCGTTGCAGACCACGGGTCCGCGGAGCGAGGCGGATCTGGTTCACACGGAGTGAACCTGCGCTGCGCCCGGGAAGGACGGTCCTTCCGCCGCGCCTCCCGCAAGGGCCACAACCGGCTGGTCCATGACCCGAACCCTACGCTCCCGCTTCGCACCGCGCGTCACTTCCCTGCTCCGTCGATCCCTGGCCTCCCTGGCTGTCATGGCCGCATTGGGTTGGAGCCACGAGGCCCGCGCCACCCACGCCATGGGCGGTGAGATCAGCTACACCTGTGTGGCTCCGAACCAGTACCTGGTGACACTGGATTTCTACCGCGACTGCAACGGGGTGGCCGCGCCCACCAACTGCAACAACGGGCTCAGCTTCAACGTGCGCAGCACGCAGTGCGGCGCCAACTTCAACCAGTGCTTCACCTTCCAGGGCGTCCAGGTGATCACGCCGATCTGCGCCAGTGAGACGGACCGCTGCCTCAATCCCAACGGGGTCTATGGGGTGGAGAAGTACACCTACACGCGCCTGGTGAACCTGAGCCAGTGGGCGGGGTGCGGTACGGATTGGGTGTTCAGCTGGTCGCTCTGCTGCCGCAACAACGCGGTGACCTCCCTGCAGAACCCCGGCAACCAGAACCTCTATCTGGACGCCACGCTGAACAACACGGTGACCCCGTGCAACAGCTCGGCCGACTTCCTCACCAATCCCACGCCGTTCTATTGCCTGGGCCAGAACGTAAGCTACAACCCCGGTGCGGTCGACCCCGATGGCGACCAGCTGACCTACGAGCTGATCGCTGCGCGCGGAGCGAACGGCGCCAACCTCACCTACGCCGCCGGTTACAGCGCGTTGCAGCCGGTGCGCAACGGCGGTGGTGCCGGTGCCGTTCAGTTGAACGCCACCACGGGCACCATGACGGTGATCCCCAACCAGCTGCAGGTGGCCGTTGTGACCTACCGCGTGCGCGAGTTCCGCAACGGGGTGCAGATCGGGTCGGTGACGCGTGACGTGCAGGTGGTGGTGCGTCCGTGCGCGGGGAACACCGCCCCGACCGCGAGCGGGATCAACGGATCGGCGAACTACACCACCTCGGTCTGTGCCGGAGTGCCGATCACGTTCACCGTCAATTCCAATGATGCGAACGCCGGGCAAACGGTGCAGATGAACTGGAACGCCGGCATCGCCGGAGCGACGTTCACCACAGCCGGTCTGCCCTTCCCCACGGGCACCTTCAACTGGACGCCCACGGTGGCGGACATCGGCACCAACAACTTCACGGTGACCGTGACGGATGACGCGTGTCCGCTCATTGGCACGAACGACTTCGGCTACTCGGTGATCGTGACACCGCCGTTCACACCGGCGAACGCCGGTCCCGACCAACAGGTCTGCGGTGGCTCGGCCACGCTGGCCGGTGTGCTGCCCTACAGCCAGGTGACGGGCACGTGGACCGTGGTGAGCGGCAGTGGTGTGTTCGCGAACGCCAACTCCGCCACCAGCGGGGTCAGCGGTCTTTCGCAGGGCGCCAACGTGTTCCAGTGGAACGTGGACTATGGCACCTGCGGCATCGCGACCGACCAGGTGACGATCACCTCCTTCAACCCCGGGCAGGCGGCGGCCAATGCGGGGCCCGACCAGGCCTTGTGCCTACCGGCGAACAGCACCAACCTGGCCGCCAACACCGCTGCGGCCCCGGCGGTGGGCACCTGGACGCTGGTGAGCGGAACCGGCACCGTGGCCAGCCCCAACAGCCCCACGAGCTCGGTAAGCGGTCTGAGCGTTGGTGCGAACACCTTCCGCTGGACGATCAACAACGGGCCCTGCGGTGCGCCGACCACCGATGAGGTGACCCTCTTCGTGTACAACAACGCGCAGCCCGCTGCGAACGCCGGCCCCGACCAGCAGCTGTGCACGCCGACCACCACCACCACGCTGGCCGGCAACGCGGTGATCTTCCCGGCCACGGGCACCTGGACGGTGGTGCAGGGCAGTGGTGTGTTCGCCAACGCCAACAGCCCCACCAGCGGTGTGAGCGGCCTGAGCATCGGTGTGAACCGCTTCCGCTGGACCATCAGCAACGGGCCCTGCGCGCCACCGAGCACGCAGGATGAAATGACCGTGACGGTCTTCGACCAGAACAGCCCGAACGCCAACGCCGGTCCAGACCTCACCCTCTGCTCGCCACCCAACAGCATCACCCTGACCGGTAACGCGCCGATCGCGCCCGCCACGGGCACGTGGACCCTGGTGAGCGGACAAGGCACCATCTCCTCGCCGAACAACCCCAGCACCCTGGTGACCAACCTGGGCCTGGGCGCCAACATCTTCCAGTGGACCCTGAACAATGGCCCCTGTGCCAACGGGGTGACCCAGGACCAGGTGAGCGTGACGGTCTTCAGCAGCGCCTCACCGTCGGCGAACGCCGGACCCGATCAGGAGATCTGCAGCAGCACCAACAGCACGCAACTGGAGGGCAACACGCCGATCGCGCCCGCGGTGGGTACGTGGACGCTGGTGAGCGGCAGCGGCACCATCGTGAGCCCGAACGACCCCACCACCCAGGTGACCAACCTGGGCATCGGCAACAACGTGTTCCGCTGGACGGTGAACAACGGACCCTGCGCGAACGGCCTGACGAACGACCAGGTCACCATCCGTGTGTTCGACGCCAACGCACCCGCCGCGAACGCCGGCCCGGACCAGTCCATCTGCTCCACGACGACCTCCATCACCCTGGGCGGCAACACGCCCACCTTCCCCGCCACCGGCGTGTGGACGTTGGTGAGCGGCAGTGGCAACATCGTGTCACCGGGCAACCCGGCGAGCATCGTCACCGGCCTCGGCCTGGGCGCGAACGTGTTCCAGTGGACGGTGGACAACGGCGCCTGCCAGAACCCGATCAGTTCCGATCTGGTGACGATCACGGTGTTCGATGCCAACCAGGCGAGCGCCAGCGCCGGGGCCGATCAGGCGCTGTGCGGGGCCACGAGCACCACCTTGGCCGGCAACACGGTGACGGCGCCAGGCACGGGCACGTGGACCCTGGTGAGCGGCAGTGGAAGCATCAGCACGCCCAATGATCCCGCCAGCGCCGTGACCGGCCTTGCGGTGGGCAACAACGTGTTCCAGTGGACCGTGAACAACGGGGCCTGTGGTGCACCGACCTCGGACCAGGTGACTGTGGCCGTGTTCGATCCGTCGATGCCGGCGGCGAACGCAGGACCCGACCAGCAGCTGTGCACGCCCACCAACAGCACGACGCTCAACGGCAGCGCGGTGATCTTCCCGGGCACCGGCACCTGGACGCTCGTGAGCGGTTCGGGAACGATCACCTCGCCCAACAGCGCCAGCACCGGCATCACCGGTCTGGGTGTGGGCGTGAACGTGTTCCGCTGGACGGTGAGCAACGGTCCCTGTGCGGGCACCAGCACCGATGAGGTCAGCATCACGCTCTTCAACAGCGCCAACCCGGTGGCCAACGCCGGTCCCGACCAGCAGATCTGCATCCCCACCTTCCCCTCCCAGGTGAACCTGGCCGGCAGTGCGGTGATCCCGCCGGCAGTGGGCACCTGGACGCTGGTGAGCGGTACGGGCACGATCGTGGACCCGAACGATCCGAACACCCTGGTGACCGGCCTGACGGTGGGGATCAACGTGTTCCGCTGGACGGTGAGCAACGGGGTGTGCGCGAACGGGCTTACGAACGACCAGATGACCGTGTTCGTGTTCGACGCGGCGAACCCGGTGGCCAACGCGGGCCCCGACCAGAACCTCTGCACACCGATCACCAGCACCGTGCTCAGCGGCAGTTCGCTGATCGTGCCGGCCACGGGCGCCTGGATCCTGATCAGCGGCAGTGGCACCGTCGTCGATCCGGGGGACCCGAACAGCCAGGTGACCGGCCTGGGCCTTGGTCCCAACGTGTTCCAGTGGACGGTGAGCAACGGCAACTGCACCAACCCGATCACCAGCGATCAGGTGACGATCAACCTCTTCAATGGCAACGCCCAACCGGCCGAGGCGGGACCTGACCAGACGATCTGCAGCACGACGACGAGCATCACCATGGCCGGCAACACGCCCACAGGCCTGGCCACCGGCAGCTGGAGCGTGCTGCAGGGCACGGCCACCTTCGCCAACGCCGGAAGCGCCACCACCTCGGTGACGGGCCTCAGCGTGGGCACCAATGTGCTGCAGTGGAGCATCGACAACGGAGCCTGCGGCGTGAGCACGGACGTGATGACGGTGACCGTCTTCGATGCCGACCAGGCCAACGCCAATGCCGGACCGGACCAGAGCATCTGCATTCCCAACGTGCCCAACCAGGTGACCCTGGCGGGCAACCCCATCACCTACCCGGCCTCGGGGACCTGGACCCTGGTGAGCGGCAGTGGCAGCATCCTGGACCCGAACGACCCGCTGACCGTGGTCACCGGCCTCGGCGTGGGCGTCAACGTGTTCCAGTGGACCATCAACAACGGACCCTGCGCGAACGGCACCACCACGGACCAGGTGAGCATCACGGTGTTCGACGGTGACAACGCCGCTGCGGACGCCGGCCCCGACCAGGAACTGTGCACGCCCACCAGCAGCACCACCCTGGCCGGCAGCGCCGTGACCTTCCCGGCCGTGGGCACGTGGACGGTGGTGAGCGGCTCGGCCACCATCGTGTCGGCCAACGACCCCAATACCCTGGTGACCGGCCTGGGCGTGGGTGAGACGGTGCTCCGGTGGACCGTGGACAACGGGGTGTGCGGAACGCCCAGCTTCGACGAGGTGAGCCTCTTCGTGTTCGACGCGAACAACCCGGTGGCGAACGCCGGCCCCGACCAGGAGCTCTGCATCCTCACCACCCTCACCGTGGTGAACGGCAGTCCGCTGACCTTCCCGGCCACCGGCACCTGGGCCGTGGTGAGCGGCAGCGGCACCTTCGATGATCAGAACGCGCCCTTCACCAACCTGAGCGGGTTCTCGATCGGCACCAACGTGTACACCTGGACCGTGAGCAACGGGCCCTGCGCCAACGGTCTCACGGTGGACACCTTGCGCGTGGTGGTGTATGACAACACCAACCCGATCGCGAACGCCGGGCCCGACCAGGAGTACTGCACCCCGGATGATGCCGCGGTGCTGGATGGCAGCGAACTGCTGCCGCCCGCGACCGGTCTTTGGACCCTGATCGCCGGCAGCGGCACGCTGGCCGATCCCACCGACCCGAACACCACCGTCGATGGCCTGACGGTCGGCATCAACACCTTCCAATGGAGCGTGGATAATGGTCCCTGCATCAACGGGAACACGAACGACCAGATGAGCATCCTGGTCTTCGATGCCAACAACCCCCCGGCCGACGCGGGCCCGGACCAGGAGCTGTGCACGCCGAACACGAGCACCGTGATGGCGGGCAGCGCGCTGATCACCCCGGCCACCGGTGCCTGGACGCTGGTGAGCGGCGGTGGCACCATCGTGACGCCCGGCAGTCCCACCACCGCCATCACCGGCCTGCCCGTGGGCGAGAACGTGTTCCGCTGGACGGTGGACAACGGCCCCTGCGCGAACCCGATCACCTTCGACGAGGTGAGCATCTTCGTGTTCGATCAGAACAACCCGCCGGCCAACGCCGGGGCCGACCAGGAGCTGTGCACGCCCAACGTGAACGCCACGATGGCGGGCAGCGCCCTCATCTTCCCGGCCACCGGTACCTGGACGTTGATCGCCGGCAGCGGCACCATCAATGATCCCGGTGACCCGAACGCCGTGGTGAGCGGCCTGGGCGTGGGTGAGAACGTGCTGGTGTGGACCGTGAGCAACGGCCCCTGCACGAACCCCATCACGACCGACACGGTGAGCATCTTCCTGTTCGACGCCAACAACGCCAACGCCAACGCGGGCCCGGACCAGGAACTGTGCACGCCGACAAGCACCACCACGCTCGCCGGCAACGCGCCCATCTTCCCGGCCATCGGCACGTGGACCGTGGTGAGCGGCAGTGCCATCATCGCCGATCCCAACGACCCGAACAGCGCGGTGAGCGGCCTGGGCGTGGGTGAGACCGTGCTGCAATGGACCATGGACAACGGGCCCTGTGCGAACGGGATCACCACCGATGTGGTGAGCCTCTTCGTGTTCGATGATGCCGATCCGGTGGCCGACGCCGGCGCCGACCAGGAGCTGTGCGCGCCGGACAACACGGTGACCCTGAGCGGCAGCGCGGTGACCTTCCCCGCGACCGGAACGTGGACCGTGGTGAGCGGTACGGCCACCATCGTGAGCCCCAACGACCCCAACAGCGTGGTGACCGACCTCGTGGTGGGTGAGACCATCCTGGAGTGGACCGTGGACAACGGCCCCTGCACCAACGGCATCACCACCGATCAGGTGAGCCTCCAGGTCTTCGATCCGCTGAGCGCCGATGCGAACGCGGGCCCCGACCAGGACCTGTGCACGCCCACCACCAGCGCCACCCTGGCGGGCAGCGCGACCATCTTCCCCAGCGTGGGCACATGGACCGTGGCGGCCGGTGGCGGCACCTTCGCCGATGCCAACGACCCGGCCACCACCGTGAGCGGCCTGATCGTGGGTGAGAACATCATCGTGTGGACCGTGGACAACGGCCCCTGCGCGAACGGCCTCACCAGTGATACGCTGACCATCCTGCTCTACGATGAGAACAACCCGGTGGCGAACGCCGGCCCCGATCAGCAGCGCTGCACGCCCGACACCACCACCACGCTGGCCGGCAGTGCGGTGATCTTCCCCGCCACGGGCCTGTGGACCCTGGTGAGCGGAACGGGCACCATCGTGGACCCGACCGATCCGAACTCGGCCGTGACCGGTCTGACGGTGGGTGAGAACGTGTTCCTGTGGACCGTGACGAACGGGCCCTGCGCCAACCCGGTGACGAGCGACGCGGTGAGCATCCTCATCTTCGATGACACCAACCCCGATGCGAACGCGGGTGCCGACCAGGACCTCTGCACGCCCATCACCAGCGCCACGTTGAGCGGCAGTGCGGTGACCTTCCCAGCCACGGGTCAATGGACCCTGGTGAACGGTCAGGGCACCATCACCGATCCGAGCGACCCGAACACCACGGTGACCGGCCTGGGCATCGGCCTCAACGAGTTCGCCTGGACGGTGGACAACGGCCCCTGCGCCAACGGCACCACCACGGACAACGTGGCGATCAACCTCTTCGATGAGAACGCGCCGCCGGCCGATGCGGGCCCCGACCAGGACCTCTGCGCGCCGACGAGCAGCACCTTCCTCCAGGGTAACACCGCCGTGGGCGTGGCCGTCGGCACCTGGTCCCTGGTACAGGGCAACGGTGTGTTCGCCGATGCCAACGACCCGCTGACGGAAGTGACCGGCCTCACCATCGGTGAGAACATCTTCCAGTGGACCATCGACAACAGCGTATGCGGCATCAGCGATGACCAGGTGAGCATCTTCGTGTTCGATCCGAACAACCCGCAGGCGGATGCCGGACCGGACCAGGAACTGTGCGTGCCCACCGACAGCACCCTTCTGGCGGGCAACACACCGATCTTCCCCGCCACGGGCACCTGGACGGTGATCGCCGGAACGGGCGTGTTCGCCGACGCGAGCGACCCCGGCACGCTGGTGAGCACGTTGAGCATCGGCGTCAACACCTTCCGTTGGACGGTGGACAACGGTCCCTGCGCCAACCCGATCACCTTCGATGAGGTGACCGTCATCCTGTACGACGACAGCACCAGCGCCGCCGATGCAGGACCGGACCAGGAGGTGTGCCTGCCGCTGACCAGCACGGTGATGGCCGCCGCACCCCCCCAGGCCCCCGCCACCGGCAGCTGGACGCTGATCGGCGGTTCGGGCACCATCGTGGACCCCGCCAGCCCCACCTCGGCCATCACCGACCTCACCGTGGGCATCAGCACGTTCGTGTGGACCCTGGACAACGGTCCCTGCCCGCCGAACGGCATCATGAGCGACACGATCCAGATCTATGTGTACGACCCCACCGCGCCGACGGCCGACGCGGGACCCGACCAGGAGTTGTGCACGCCACAGGTGAACACCATGATGCAGGGCAACATCCCGGCCTTCCCGGGTGAGGGCACCTGGAGCCTGCTCAGTGGCAGCGGCACCATCGTGGAGCCGAACAATCCCTTCACGATGATCACCGACATGGCCGTGGGTGAGAACGTGTTCGTGTGGCAGATCTACAACGGTCAGTGCGGCTTCGGCCCACCGAGCACCGACACGGTGAACGTGTTCATCTTCGACGAGAACCAGCCGCCCGCGCAGACCGGTCCCGACCAGGAGCTCTGCACGCCCACCACCGGTGCGGTGCTCACGGCCAACGACCCCATCTTCCCGGCCACCGGCCAGTGGACGGTGTTGCAGGGCGGCGGCACCCTGGCCGATGCGAGCGACCCGAACACGGCGGTGTTCAACCTGAGCATCGGCGACAACGTGTTCGTGTGGACCATCGACAACGGACCCTGCCCCAATGCGGTGACCACCGACACGATGCAGGTGACGCTCTTCGATGAGAACTCCGCCTCGGCCGACGCCGGCCCCGACCAGGAGATCTGCGTGCCCACCTTCCCGAACACGGTGACGATGGCGGCCAGCGATCCCACCTACCCGGCCACCGGCCAGTGGACGCTGGTGAGCGGATCGGGCACCATCACGGACCCCACCAGCGCCACCACCACCATCACCGATCTGCAGGTGGGCGTGAGCGTGTTCGAGTGGACGGTGAGCAACGGGCCCTGCCCGAACGGCACCACCACCGACCAGGTGACCATCAGCGTGTTCGACGCGGCCCAGGATGCGGCCGATGCAGGCCCCGACCAGGAGCTGTGCACGCCCACCAGCAGCACGACGCTGGCCGGCAACGCGCTCATCTTCCCGGCCACCGGCACCTGGACGGTGCTGAGCGGCAGTGGCACGGTGACCGATCCGACGAGCCCCACCAGCCCCATCACCGGCCTGACCCCGGGCACCACCACGCTGCTGTGGACCATCGACAACGGACCCTGCACCCCGGGCATCACCACGGACACGGTGCTGATCCAGGTCTTCGACAACACCGCCGCCGCCGCATTGGCCGGCGACGACCAGAGCTTCTGTTCACCCGCACCCAACACCACCATGTTCGCCAGTTCACCCGTAGCCCCGGCCCTCGGCCTCTGGACCCTGATCAGCGGCACCGGCACGCTGGCCGACCCCACCAGCCCCTTCACCGCGGTCACCGACCTGGGCCTGGGTGAAACGGTGTTCGAGTGGACCATCGACAACGGCGCGTGCGGCAGCACCAGCGACCAGATGAGCTTCTTCGTCTTCAACAGCGCACTGGCCGCGGCCGATGCGGGCGAGGACCAGGAGTTCTGCCAGCACCAGTTCACCGGCACCGCGCTGGACGCCGAACCGGTGTTCGACGACCTGGCCACGGGAGCATGGACGCTGGTGAGCGGTACGGCCACCCTGAGCGACCCGGCCGACCCGGCCGCCTTCGCCAGTGGGCTGGCCCTGGGCAACACCTGGTTCGTGTGGACGGTGAACAACGGGGTGTGCGGCACCACGAGCGACTCGGTGCTGGTGCGCCTCAAGGACTGCCTGACGGTGATCGTGCCCGATGCCTTCAGCCCCAACGGCGACGGGGTGAACGACACCTATGTGGTGCACAACCTGGAGAGCTATCCGGACAACAGCCTGCAGGTGTTCAACCGCTGGGGCGCGAAGGTGCTCGACCGCTCGCCCTACACCAACGACTGGAACGGCCGCAGCGAGAACAGCCTCAACTGGGGCGAGGAGCTGCCCGAGAGCACCTACTACTTCATCCTGGACCTCGGCAACGGTGAGGAACCCTTCACCGGCTACATCTACATCCGCCGCTGATCATGCGCACCCCGAGGACCCAACCCCGAAACACCGCGCCCTCCGGCGTTCAATCCATGGCGACCATGGCCTCCCGTTGGAAAGCCCTGCTCCTGGCCCTTGTGCTCGCGGCACCCGTGGCCGCCCAGCAGGACCCGCAGTTCACGCAGTACATGTTCAACCTGCTGGCGATCAACCCGGCCTACGCCGGTGCCGCCGAGCGGGTGAGCATCAAGGCCCTGACGCGCCACCAGTGGGTGGGCTTCGAGGGCGCGCCCAGCACGCAGACCCTGACGGTGCACGCCCCGCTGGCGCGGGAGACCGTGGGCATCGGCGGCACCATCATGCGCGACGAGCATGGCCCGGTGAGCCAGTACGGCTTCATGATCGACCTGGCCTACCGCATCCACTTCGCCAACGAGCGCAAGCTGGCCTTCGGACTCAAGGGCGGCATGACCCTGGTGCAGGGCCGATTCGGTGAGCTCAATCCCCTGCAGAGCGGCGACCAGGTGTTCCAGCAGAACGTGAACACCAAGCTGGACCCGCAGTTCGGTTTCGGCATGATGTACTACGGGGAGCGCTTCTTCCTGGGCGTGAGCACGCCCAAGCTCCTGCGCACCGAGTTCTTCAAGGACGCACCGGTGGACACCACCGGCACGGCGTGGCAGCAGGGCCAGCGCCCGCACTACTTCCTCACCGGCGGCTACGTGTTCAACATGGGCATGTACCACAAGTTCAAGCCCACCTTCCTGGTGAAGGCCGTGCAGGGCGCCCCCATCAGCTTCGATGTGAGCGCCAACTTCCTGTTCTTCGAGAAGTTCTGGCTGGGCGCCATGTACCGCCACGAGGACGCCGTGGGCGCGCTGGCGCAGTACTATTTCACGGACGGCATCTACGCCGGTTACGCCTATGACTATCCGGTGAGCCCGCTGCGCAACTACAGCGGCGGAAGCCACGAGGTGATGCTCGGCTTCGACTTCGGCAAACGCATGAAGGGCATCCGCTCACCGCGCTACTTCTGAGCCATGACGCAGACCCACCGACCGATGAACCGCCCCACCGCACGCACCCTCGGCCTGCTGCTGCTGGCCGTGCTGCCCCTGGCCGCCGGCGCCCAGAAGCTCAAGGAGCGCATCGCCACCCGCTACGCCGAGGACTTCGACTACCCCGCGATGGCCAAGGTGTACCAGGACCTGGCCGACAAGGGCAAGGCGGACGCCACCGACCTGCGCCGCCTGGCCATGGCCTACAAGCGCATGGGCCGCATGGACCTGGCGGAGGCCACCTACGCCCAGCTCACCAGCGGAACGCCCAGCGCCCAGGACCTCTTCGACCATGCCGAGGTGCTGCGCACCAACGGCAAGTACACCGAGGCCAACCAGATGTATGCCCGCTACCTGGAGCAGAACCCGGGCGACCCCCGTGCCGAGGCCTATGTGAAGCATGCCGACCTCTTTGACCGCCTGAACCGCGACAGCAGCAGCGCCAGCATCCGCACGGTGCCCATCAACAGCCCGCAGGCCGACCTGGGCCTTACCGTGCTGGAGGAGCTGCTGCTCTTCAGCAGCGCGAGGGGCGAAGGGACCGGCGGCAAGGCCACCTACAAGTGGGACGACCAGCCCTTCCTCAACCTGTACAGCGCCCTGCTGAAGGGACAGACCGCCGAGGAGCCGATGGTGATGCGCAAGGACGTGAACAGCCGTTTCCACGACGGCACGGCCAGCTTCGACTCCCTGGCCGACCGCCTCTACTTCACGCGCAACAACTTCTTCTATGGCACCAAGGACCTGGCCGATGACGGCGAGCTGAAGCTCGGCATCTTCTGCACCGACATCACCACGGGTGAGTTCGGCAACCAGGAATGGGGCAACCTGATCCCCTTCGACCACAACAACGCGCAGTACAACGTGGGCCACCCCTGCGTGAGCCACGACGGGCGCCGCATGTACTTCGTGAGCGACATGCCCGGCGGACAGGGCGGCACGGACATCTGGTTCTGCGACAACCTGGGCAACAACTGGGGTGCGCCGCAGAACATGGGCCCCAAGGTGAACACCGCGGGCAACGAGATGTACCCCTTCATCGGGCGCGACAGCACCTTCTTCTTCGCCAGCAACGGCCACCCCGGCCTGGGCGGGCTGGACCTGTTCCGCACCAAGCTGCTGCCCGCCGGGCCCGGCACGGTGTTCAACCTGAAGGCGCCGATGAACACGCGCTTCAACGATTTCGGCCTGATGCTGCTGGCCGACGACAGCACCGGCTTCTTCGTGAGCGACCGCCCCGGCGGTGTGGGCAGCGACGACATCTACGGCTGCACCGTGCGCCCGCCCATGATGTACCTGGCCGGCATCGTGATCGACAAGGCCACCCGCCAGCCCATCGAGGGCGCCACCATCCTGCTGAAGGACGAGCGGAACGAGCACGTGAAGCGGTACCAGCTGGAGACCGAGCCCGGCGGCAAGTTCAAGATCGACGCCGAGTACCGCAGCAAGTACGTGATCGTGGCCACCAAGAACGGCTACTTCCAGCAGGAGGTGAGCGTGATGACCGACAGCGACCCGCTGGAGGACATCGTGGTGGAGATGACCAAGTACGACTACGCCGCAGAGGGCGTGGTGATGCACGGCGAGACCGAAGTGCCGTTGAGCGGCGCCAAGGTGATGCTGTACGACGGCAACGACCAGCTGCTGGAGGAGCGCACCACCGACGCCACGGGCAAGTACGCCTTCGCCCTGAAGCCCGAGAGCGACTACCGCATCCGCGTGGAGAAGGAGGGCTTCTTCAAGCAGAGCGCGCGCATCAGCACCAAGGGCAAGCCCAGCGCCATCATCCACACGGACTTCCGCCTGTTCCCGCTGGAGGTGAACCAGGTGGTGCGCCTGGACAACATCTACTACGACTACAACAAGTGGAACATCCGCCCGGACGCGGCGCTCGAGCTGGACAAGCTGGTGCAGACGCTGAACGACAACCCCACGGTGAAGATCGAGCTGAGCAGCCACACCGACTGCCGCGGCAAGGACGCCTACAACCTCAGTCTGTCGCAGAAGCGCGCCAAGAGCGCCGTGGACCACCTCATCAGCAAGGGCATCGCCAAGGACCGGGTGACGAGCAAGGGCTATGGGGAATCGCTGCCGAGCGAGAAGTGCGTGTGCGAGAAGTGCAGCGAGGACGAGCACCAGCGCAACCGCCGCACCGAGTTCAAGGTGCTATCGAAATAGGGTAGGGGGGTTAGTTGGACGAGCGGCGGGCTCCTGCGATGCGGGGGCCCGTCCTCATTTATACCGGCCACCAGCCGCCGGCCACCGGCCACCAGCTTCCAGCCACCAGCTTCCAGCCTCCGGCCACCAGCCTCCGGCCACCAGCCACCGGCCACCAGCTTCCAGCCGCCGGCCGCCTTGCCAGGGGCAGGATGGGCCTGGTGGCGCGGGCCGAAGGCTCCACGGCGGGCCCCCTTGCCGGCACGCTTGGGGCCGATCTACCTTCGGGGCTATGATCGCCACCCGCATCCCCCAGAAGGACGCCCGGTTCTATTTCGTGAGCTACCCGGCCGAGGACCTCTTGCGGCGCGTGCGCTTCATCAGCCGGTACTACGCGGAGGGTGAGGCGGCCATCGCGGCCGATCCCGGGGCCAAGGACGATGAGGTGGCCGGCTTCATCGGCCGCATCGAGCGCAGCGACGCCGCCTTCCAGCGCGCCATGAGCAAGGCCAAGGTGAAGGCCATCCGCAACTTCTACGAGACCGCCGTCACCCAGCCGCCCATCCCCGGCACCGTGCTGCTGTTCACCAGCGAAACACTGGACTTCAGCCCGCTGGGCGTGTACCAGCACGTGGGCGACCTGAAGGAGCCGCGCGAGAAGTACCTGATCATCGATGGTCAGCACCGCCTGGCCGCGCTGGAGTTCTTCTTCCGCAGCCACCCGGAGGAGGCGCGCAGCATCCACGTGCCCTGCGTGGTGTTCGACGGGCAGAGCGAGGACTTCGCCGCGGAGATGTTCGTGATCATCAACAGCACGCCCACGCGCATCAACAAGAGCCACCTGATCGACCTGTACGAGAAGGTGAGCTGGGAGAAGCCCGACAAGCGTCTGGCCGCGAAGGTGATCGAGCGCCTCTACGGCGACCCCGACAGCCCGCTGCGCTACCGCATCAACCGGCTGGGCAACCGCAGCAAGCAGGAGAAGTGGATCATGCAGGCCGAGCTGTTCAACGAGGTGCACCGCTGGATCGTGCGCAGCACCAAGCGCGGGGAGACGGTGGACGCCAGCGCCCGCACCGTGGAGAAACGCTACCGCACCGTGCAGGAGTTCCTCCGCGCGGCCCGCAGCGCCTGGGGCGATGCCTGGGGCCACCCCAAGTACCATGTGACCAAGCCCGTGACGCTGAAGGCGATGTTGCGCGTCTGCGCTGACCTGGCCCTGGCGGACGACCACGCCGACGAGAACCGCGAACGCCGCTGGGCCCAGCGCCTGGCCCCGTGGGGCGAGGTGGCGCGCGAGTTCCGCGATGAGGGCTTCTACGAGCGCTTCGCCGCCAAGGGACAGGTGGAACGCGTGGCGAAGGTGCACCGCTACCTGGCCCAGCGCGTGGGATTGTGATCAGGTGCGGCGGAAGAGCAGGTTGAAGAGCGTGCGGTCCACCAGCACCTCGTGGAGCACACCGTCGCGGTAGGTGTAGTGGTTGGTGCCCTTGTCCGGCATGGTGAGGATGTAGCGCCCGTCGCCCACCGCGCGCAGGGGGCAGTCGCGCAGTTCGCTTTCCACGAAGATGCTGTCCTGGCCCACGGGCTCCTCGTAGTACATGCGGGCGATGGTCCACGGGTTGTCCGTGCGGCCCACGAAGACCTTGTTGGGGTGCACGTAACACAGGGGCCGCCCACCGACGGTGTACATGGAACTGCTGTCGCGCAGCTCATCGTCCACGTGGTAGGTGCTGTGGCAGCGGGTGACCCGGTCGCCCTCATACACGGTGGAGAGGTCGCTGCGCACGTCGTGGGTCCACAACACCACGATGGAGGAGCGCGAGGTCATGCGGTACACCGCCCGGCCACCGGCCTCGGTGCGGCTGACCTCGATGCGGCCGACGGGCTTGCCGCCCTTGAGGATCTGGAAGGTGCCGTCCTGCGCCAGGGCCGGTGGCGCCAGCAGCAGCAAGGAAGCAAGGCAGGCGTGGCGCACGGGTGGAGCAAGATAGGGAGCGGCGGGAGGAAGCTGAAAGAGGAAAGCTGAAAGAGGAAAGTAGAGACGACCTGACGGCAGCCGTGGACGTGGTCTCCAGCCATCGGCCTCCAGCCACCAGCCGCTCGCCTCCGGCCTCCAGCTTCCGGCTGCGGGACGCCAGCTTCAGGCTGCGGGACGCCTTCGCAAAGTCCTCGACGCGCGAGGGAGATCGCTTCAGGAGGAAGACCGCCTTCGCGATGACGGTGGGGAACATGATCGGTACAGGTGCCCAACCTCTCCGGACCGTCACTGCGTGGCGCGTGCGGTGGGTTGTGCGAAAGGCGCCTTGGCAGTCTCCCAGAGGTGGACGGGTACTTGGTTTGACTGGGTTGCCACCTCCCCCGACTTTGTCCGCCATAGCGAAGCGACGGCGGGCCCTCCTTGCCCGGCGCGTGGAGCGATCCACGCGCAGGAGGGGCGTTCATCCGGCGAGGATCTCCCTGATGCGGACACGATCACCTTCCCCTTCGACCCGTACCTTGGCTACCGGGCTGTACACCGCCATGCTGGAGGCTGATGGCATCCGGATCGGTGTGGCCAAGTTCGAGTTGGTGCGATGAGGAGAGGCATCAAGTACCTACCCATGCTGTTCATTTTTGGGTTAGCCGATGGGTCAGCCCAAAATCTCGTGCGTCGATATGACGCGCTTGGACAGAACCGACCGGAGTCAGGATGGGCTGTGGAGCAATTAGGTGATAGTACTTGGTTCATTGTATTGAACGGGCAGAAACAGGTCGATGCCTTCGTCTACAGTTCTGTTGTCGCGGGATTATGCATTGATGCCACTGGAGAACCACAAGACACTATCCTTGCGTTCGAAGCATATTTGAACACCTATCCGGGGTGGGCAAACTCTTCTGATCTGCGGCAAGATGGTGGGGTAGTCGTTGGTGGTAGCAGTGTCGATACAACGGGAACTGATAGACCTGTATTATATCTCTTCAACAGTATTGGACAGCTCGATACCATGTATACCTATGGGGCGCCTGGTGAAGATTGGATAGGACGCAGTGCCAAGCAAACCCCGGATGGCGGTTATATAATCGTAGGTGAAACAAATACGCATGGAACAAGCCTAGATGGTTTTCTGCTGCGATTAGACAGCGCGGGAAATCAGCAGTGGGTACAGACATATGGCTCAGCATCAGTAGATGAGTTCTTGGTTTCTGTCGATATCGGTCCATCAGGCGGATATTATTTGGGGGGACAACAGACTGTCGTAGGTTTTGATGATGAACAGTGGGTTCTACGGGTTGATAGTAATGGCCAGGTAATTTGGGATGCACACTATGGTACGCCCTATGACGAAGGGCCGAACGCACACTTGACGAGCACTGCTGATGGCAATGCGGTCTTCGCAGCTGGTTGGGCCTACAATAATAGCAACGTTTATCAATTGGGACTTACAAAAATCGACAGTTTAGGCACGACAATATGGTCTAATGCTTACGATACACCAGCTTTTGGTTCCGTACTCTATTCTGTCAAGGAGGTATCACCAGGTGGAGACCTGATCGCTGGTGGGGTCAGCTATGTACCAGGTTACAGACAAGGAGTTCTATTGCGGACCACAGCGCTTGGAGATAGTTTGTGGCTGCGGTACTATCATTATTACGATACGGTATGGTCAGCTGGTCGTGGACAGATCAGGGATGTGATACCAACATCTAGCGGTTCGTTCATTGCTGTCGGAACGGCCTATTCAAGCAACAACCCGAACGACCCGCCGATCTACGGACAGGACACCTGGGTGGTGAAGGTGGACAGTATGGGCTGCCTGGAGCCGGGCTGCCATGTGGTGACGGGTGTGGGGACGCAGATCACGAACTTGAGGAGTGTGTTGCGGGTGTGGCCGAACCCCGTGCAGGGGCAGGGGCAGGGGCAGGGGCAGGCGCAGGGGCAGGTGCAGGTTGCGATCGAGCTGCCGGAGAGGTTCGTTACACGAGGGCCGCTTCGGTTAACGCTGACGGATGCGCAGGGGCGCTTGGTGCAGGAAGAGTCGGTGCCGCAGGGCGGTTCCCCGTTCAGCTTTTCACTTTCAGCCTTGGCCCCCGGCTTGTACCACCTGCACCTGAGCGATGCCACGCGGTGGATCAGTGGGGCGAAGGTGGTGGTGCGGTGAAGGAAGAAGGATCAAGGAAGAAGAAGAAAGAAGGGTGGCGAACTGACGGGAGCGGGGGACGTGGCCTCACGCAGAGGTGCGGAGGGCGCGGAGGGAAGAGGGATCAAGGATCAAGGTGAAAGGAGGAAGAAGAAAGAAGGGCGACGACCTGACGGCAGCGGGGGACGTGGCCTCGTGCAGAGAGGCGGAGGGAGTCGGGAGTCCGCTGAGTCCACTGAGTCGGGAGTCTGAGGGGACCTGACGGCAGCGGTGGACGTGGCCTCCAGCTTCTGGCCACTAGCCTCCGGCCACCAGCCGCTCGCCTCTAGCCTCGAGCTTCCGGCTGCGGGGCGCCTTCGCAAAGACCTCGGCGCGCGAGGGGAGATCGCTTCAGGCGGAAGACCGCTTTCGCGATGACGGGCTGGAAATGATCGGTAAAGCGACCCAGCTCCTCCGCACCGTCGTCGCGAGCAGCCCGAAGGGATGCGTGGCGATCTCCCTTCGACCTGACGGCAGCGGTGGACGTGGCCTCACGCAGAGGTGCGGAGGGCGCGGAGGGAAGAGGGATCAAGGATCAAGGTGAAAGGAGGAAGAAGAAAGAAGGGTGGCGACCTGACGGCAGCATGGGCGTGGCCTCCAGCCTCCAGCCACCAGCCACTAGCCACCAGCCACTAGCCACCAGCCACTAGCCTCCAGCTTCCGGCTACAGGCCTCCGGCTTTCGGCTGCGGGCCGCCTACACGAAGACCTGGGCGCGCGAGGGGAGATCGCTTCAGGCGGAAGACCGCCTTCGCGATGACGGTGGGGAGAGGGGAGATCGCTTCGCCCGCAGAGCCGGGCTCGCGAAGACGGCGTGGGGAGGGGCGTTCACCTGGTCAGCCGACCGCCTTCACCAGGAAATAGTTCTTCTTGCCGCGCTGAAGCAGGAGGTAACGCCCGCCGAGCAGGTCGTGCGCGTTGACGGTGCGGTCCTCCGCGGCCTTCACCTTGTTGACCGCGATGGAGCCTTCGCGCAGCGCCCGTCTAGCCTCGCCCTTGCTGGGCAGGAAGCCGGTGCGATCGCTGAGCAGGTCGGCGATGGGCAGACCATCATTGAGCCATGCGCGCGGCACCTCGGCCTGTGGAACCCCCTCGAACACGTCCGCCCATTGCTGGTCGGTGAGGGTCGCCAGCGCTTCGGGGCCGGCCTGGCCGAAGATGAGGGCCGTGGCCTGCGCGGCACTGTCCAGTTCCTTGTCCCCGTGCAAGCGCCGTGTGAGGTCCTCCGCCAGGGCCTTCTGCAGCTGGCGCAGGTGCGGGGCCTTGGCATGCTCCGCCACGCGGGCCTCCACCTCGGCCTGGGTCCAGGTGGTGAAGATGCGCACGTAGCGCTCGGCATCGGCGTCGCTGGTGTTGAGCCAGAACTGGTAGAAGCGGTAGGGGCTGGTGCGCCGCGCGTCGAGCCACACGTTGCCGCCCTCGCTCTTGCCGAACTTGCTGCCGTCCGCCTTGGTGATGAGCACGTTGGTGATGGCGTGGGCCTCGCCGCCGCCCATGCGCCGGATGAGCTCGGTGCCGGTGGTGATGTTGCCCCACTGGTCGCTGCCGCCCATCTGCAGGCGCACGCCCAGCGTGCGGTGCAGGTGCACGAAGTCGTAGCCCTGCACCAGCTGGTAGCTGAACTCCGTGAAGCTGATGCCCGTCTCCAGGCGGTTCTTCACGGAGTCCTTCGCCATCATGTAGTTGACGGTGATGTGCTTGCCCACGTCGCGGATGAAGGCCAGGAAGCCGATGTCCTTGAACCAGTCGTAGTTGTTGACGAGCTGCGCGCCGCCGCGATCGAAGTCGATGAAGCGGGCGAGCTGCGCGCGGATGCAGGCGGTGTTGTGGCGCAGGGTGTCCTCGTCGAGCAGCTGGCGCTCGGCCTTCTTGCCGCTGGGGTCGCCCACCATGCCGGTGGCGCCGCCGACGAGGGCGACGGGGATGTGGCCGCAGCGTTGGAAGTGCACGAGCATCATGATGGGCACGAGGTTGCCCACGTGCAGGCTGTCGGCGGTGGGGTCGAAGCCGATGTAGCCGATGACGGGGCCGGCGGCGAGCAGATCCCCGACGCCGGGGGTGGCCTCGTGCAGCAGGCCGCGCCAGCGCAGTTCGTGCAGGAAGTCGGTGGCCATGGCGGAAGGCGCCAAAGATAGCCGGGGCCCGGTGGCGGCTAACTTGCGCCCATGCGGCTGGTGACGGGGGCGACGGGCATCGTGGGCAGCCACGTGCTGCTGGCCCTGTGCCGCGAGGGCCACCCGGTGCGGGCGCTGGTGCGTGCCGGCAGCGACCGCCGCTTCGTGGAACGGCTGCTGGGGCGCGAGCCCGACGGAGCGAGCCTGCTGGCGCGGGTGACCTGGTGCGAAGGCGACGTGCTGGATCCCGTGGCGCTGGCCGCGGCGATGGACGGGGTGCGGCAGGTGGTGCATTGCGCGGCGCTGGTGAGCTTCGACCCCCGCGACGCCGAGGCCCTGCTGGACGTGAACGTGACGGGCACCGCCCACGTGGTGAACGCCGCGTTGGAGGCCGGGGTGGAACGCTTGTGTCACGTGAGCAGCATCGCCGCGCTCGGCACCGCGCGCGATGGCGCACCGGTGACGGAGGACACCCCGTGGATCGAGGACGAAGAGCGTTCGGTGTACGCGGTAAGCAAGTACGCGGCGGAATTGGAGGTGCACCGCGGGGTGGCCGAAGGGCTCGACGCCGTGCTGGTGAACCCGAGCCTCATCATCGGCCCCGGCCTGCCGGGCCGCAGCAGCCGCACCCTCGCCGACCGCCTGCGGAAGGGCACCCGGTGGTATCCGCCGGGCAGCACCAGCGTGGTGGACGTCCGTGATGTGGCCGAGGCCTGCGTGCGCCTGTTGCACGGGCCGGGCGGGGGCGAGCGCTACCTGATCGCCGGCGAGGCCATCACCTACCAGCGGCTGTTCGGGCTGTTCTGCGCGGCCTTCGGCCGGCCGGCACCCACCCGACCGATCCGTCCGTGGATGCTGGAGCTGGCCTGGCGCGCCGAGCGCCTGCGCACGCTGCTGTTCGGCGGCCGGCCGCTGGTGACGCGCGACACGGCGCGGACCTCCCTGCGCCAACGTCACTTCGACGACGGCAAGTTGCGGAGACAGCTCGGCCTGCCGCTGCGCAGCGCCGAGGAGGCCGTGCGCTACACGGCGTCGCTCATGGATGCGCTGCGGGACTGAGGCTGTCCGGCCGCGCGTTCATCGCCTCATCCTTGCGCTTGCTGAGCTCGGCGATGACGTCGCCGTAGATGTCCTTCAGCACGGCGGGGTCCTGCGCATAGTGGTCGAAGCTGCGGCGGAACTGCTCTTGCGTGATGCCCTGCCGTGTGAACAGCGCAGCGTAGTAGCCGTCCACCCGTTCGTTGCTGCGGTGCTCCACGGCACCTTCGCGGTTGACGCGCGCTTCGATGAGCTGGGCCTCGGCCAGCACCTGCACGAAGCGGTCGCGCGGGAGGATGTCGGCCGGCGCTTCGCTGGAGGTGCAGGCGGTGAGGGAGAGGAGCAAGAGCAGGGGCAGGAGCAGGGGCAGGGGCAGGAGCAGGAGCAGGGGCAGGGGCAGGGGCAGCGGCCGAAGCGCTGCACGGAGCAGGCGGCCGTGGAGGAGACGCGGAACGCTCATCGGTCGAAGCGAAGGCGTTCACCGCGGACCTCGTGCCGCACGCGCCCATCGGCATAGGCCAGGTGGCCGTTGACCCATGTGCGCAGCACGCGGGCGTGGAAGCGCTGTCCCTCGAAGGGGGACCATCCGCATTTGTATTCCAGCCCGGCCCGGTCCACGGTCCAGGGCGCATCAGGGTCCACCAGCACCAGGTCGGCGGCATAGCCCTCGCGGATGTGGCCGCGGTCGCCAATGGCGAACATCCGGGCGGGCGCGTGGCAGAGCTTCTCCACCACCTGTTCCACGGTGAACACGCCCTGGCGGGCCAGTTCCAGCATGGCCACAAGGCTGTGCTGCACGAGCGGGCCACCGCTGGGGCATTGGGTGTAGGGACGCGCCTTCTCCTCCAGGGTGTGCGGTGCGTGGTCGGTGGCCACCACATCGATGCGGCCCTCGCGCACAGCGTTTCGGATGGCCTCGCGGTCGGCCGCCGTCTTGATCGCGGGGTTCCACTTCACCCGTGCTCCCAGGGTGCGGTAGGCCTCGTCGTCGAACCACAGGTGATGCACGCAGGCTTCGGCCGTGATGCGCTTGCCTTCCAGTGGGCCGGGGTCGAAGAGGGCGAGTTCGCGCGCGGTGCTGATGTGAAGCACGTGCAGCCGGGTGCCGAAGGTCCTGGCGCGCTCCACGGCGGCGCTGCTGCTGCGGAAGCAGGCCTCGGCGCTGCGGATGTGCGGGTGCTCGGTGATGGGGATGTCAGGACCATACCGGGCCAGCGCCTTGTCCAGCTCGGCCTTGATGGTGGGGTCGTCCTCCGCGTGGATGGCGAGGAGCAGGTGGGCCTTGCGGAACAGTTCGTCCAGCACGCGCTCGTCGGAGATCACCATGTCGCCGGTGCTGCTGCCCAGAAAGGCCTTGAGGCCGCACACGGTGCGGGGGTCGGTGCGCAGCACCTCGTCCAGGTTGGTGCTGCCCACGCCCATGTAGAAGGAGTAATTGGCCACCGAGCGCGCGGCGCCCAGCCGGTACTTCTCCTCCAGCAGCTCCTGGGGGAGGGTCTGCGGCTGGGTGTTGGGCATCTCCATGAAGCTGGTGACGCCCCCGGCGACCGCAGCGGCCGAACCGTGCGCGATGTCGTCCTTGTGTGTAAGCCCGGGCTCCCGGAAGTGGACCTGGTCATCGATGACGCCCGGCAGCAGCCAATGCCCGGTGGCCTCCACCTCGATGGCGCCCGCAGCGCTGCCGATGCCTTCGGGCGCGATGCGGTCGATGCGTCCGCCCCGCAGCAGCACATCGGCCTGCACGGAGCGGCCCTCGTTCACCACCAGGGCGCTGCGGATGAGGGTGGTGGCGCTCATGGGATGCGGCGGCGCATCTGCAGCACGCCGAAGAACGCTTCGTTGAAGATTCCCATGCTCATCTTGCTTTTTCCCTTGCGCCGGTCACGGAAGGTGATGGGCACCTCGGCGATGCGGAAGCCGAGGCGCTTCACGCGGTACTTCATCTCGATCTGGAACGCGTAGCCCACGAAGCTGATCTCGTCCAAGGGCAGTGCCTCCAGCACGCGGCGGGTGTAGCACACGAAGCCGGCCGTGGTGTCGCGCACGCCCAGCCAAAGGACCGCTCGAACGTACAGGGAGGCCATGCTGCTCATCAGCACACGGTCCCAGCTCCAGTCGTGCACGCGTCCGCCCTTCACGTAGCGCGATCCCACGCTCATGTCCGCACCGCCTTCCGCGCACGCGGCATGGAGCCGGGGCAGGTCCTTCGGGTCGTGGCTGAAGTCGGCGTCCATCTCGAACACGTACGCATAGCCGTGCTGCAACGCCCACTTGAAGCCGGCGATGTACGCCGTGCCGAGACCCAGCTTGCCCGATCGCTCAAGCAGATGGATGCGAGCAGGGTCCGTGCTGCGGTGCTCCTTCACCAGGGCGGCGGTTCCGTCCGGGCTGTTGTCATCCACCACCAGCACATGGAAGGGCGGCGACAAGGCGAGCACGGCGTCCAGGATCTCCCGGATGTTCTCGCGCTCGTCGTACGTGGGAATGATGACCAGCCGTTCGGGCACCGTGCAGGTTGAGGTCCAAAGATAGCCGGGGACCTATCGGACGAGGGTCACGTGGCCCGTGCGGGCGATGCGGGCGGTGGTGGTGTTGCCCTTGGCCTCCAGCTGCCAGATGTAGACCCCTTGCTGCACCTCCTCGCCATTGGCGTACCGCCCATCCCAGGCTGCTTCCGGGTCGTTGGTGCTGTAGAGCACCTGGCCCCAGCGGTCGGTGATGCGGAACAGGTACTGGTCGGGGTCCACCCCGATCGTCACCGGCTTGAACCGATCGTTGACGTTGTCGCCGTCCGGCGTGAAGGCGTTCGGCACGTTCACCACCAGCTCGGGCGATACGGTGATCGGCTGGCACAGGGTGTCCGCACAGGTGGGCGCCGCGTAGGCGATCAGGCAGACCTCGTACTGGCCCTCCAAGGCATCGGGGAACTCGAACACCGGGTCCGTGGCCGTGGAAGTACCCAGCCCGCCGAAGTCCCAGCTGTACGCCGTGGCCCCGATGCTGGTGTTGTTGAAGTAGACCGTCGGATCCAACGTGCTCACCACGGGCGGCAGCATGGTGAAGGCCGCAACTGGTCGCTCGAACACCGCCACCGCGTCCTGCAGCACCACCGTGGCGCTGCACCCGTTGCCGGCATCGATGGTGAGGGTGATGTCGTAGGTGCCCGGTTGGTCGTATAGTGCGTCCACGACGACCGAGCTGTCCGAGGTGGTGCCGTTACCGAGGTTCCACAGGAAGGTGCCCGGGCCCACATGGTCGGTGCTCAGGTCCACCAGCGCGGGGGCGCATCCATCGCTCATCGCCACGAAGACCTGCGGGTCGGGCACGGGGATGATGGTGACCTCGATCCCGGCGCTGGCATCCGGGCAGGGGGCCGTACCGCTCACCGTGTAGGTGTAGATGCCGCTCGCAGCGGTACCCGGGTCGATCACTGCGCCGATGTTCTGGCCATTGGGTGCGGTCCACGCACCATTGACGTCCGCGTTCGGACCGAGCAGGGTCGCGAGGTCGATCGGAGCGGCATCCGCGCAGGCGTTCACTGCATTATTGGCACCGGCGTTCGGGGCCGGCTGCACCGCGACCATCAGGATGGCCGTGTCGTTCGCGCAGGGCGCCGAGGCTGCCACCACATAGAGGTAGTTTCCGGGAACGGCCACAGCAGGGTCGATCTGTGCGCCGATCGTCGTTCCGCCCGGACCGGTCCAGCTGCCGCCACCATCCGGCGTTCCGCCCAACAGGCCGGTGAGCGCGAGCGGACCGTCCGCAGAACACAAGGTCACCACAGCATCCTGGCCGGCGTCAGGGGCCTCGGTGACGTCCACCAGCACCGTCGCGCTGGCATCAGGGCAGGGAAGCAGACCGCTCACCAGATAGGTGTACGTGCCCGGTGTGCCGGTCGCGGGATCGAAGAAGGATCCAATGGGCGCACCGTTCGGGTCGGTCCAGCTTCCGCCCGGCTGCGGACCGCCGCCCAGTTGAGCAAAGAGGTCGGTCACCGCACCGTTCGTGCACAGGCTCAGCGATCCCGCCGTACCGGCGAAGGCGGCGGACTGCACGGACACGGCGATCGTGGCCAGGTCATCCGGGCACTGGCCGTTGCCGCTCACCGTATAGGTGTAGGTGCCTGCCGGATCATTCGTGGGGTCGAAGCTGGAGGTGGTCACCACCCCGTTCGGGTCGGTCCAGGATCCGCCGGCATCCGGTGTACCGCCCAAGGAGAGGAAGAGGTCTGTGATCGCCCCGGTGGAACACAGCGTCAAGCTGTTGTCCACACCCGCGTCAGGGCCGACCAGCACGGTCACCTGGACCGTGGATGTGGCGGCGGCGCATACCGTGCCCGGGACCGCGTAGGTGTACGTGCCCGCAGGGTCGCTGCCTGGATCGAACAGTCCAGTGAACGCGACGCCGTTGGGGTCTGTCCAGGTCCCATTGGGATCGGGTGATCCGACAAGCTGGGGTAAAAGAAGCTCCGCAGATGCCCCGGCGCAGACCGTCAACGCACCGTTCGAGCCGGCGTTCGGTGCCACTTCCACCGCGACGAGTACCACGCTGCTCGTTGATTGGCAAGGCGCGGTGGCCGCGAGCGTGTACGTGTACACACCCGCTGCGTCGGTGCCCGGATCGAAGCTGCCGCTGTGGGCGTTGCCGAGCGGATCGGTCCAGGTACCGCCGGCATCGGGCGTACCGCCGAGCTGCGCGAAGAGCCCCACCGCAGCGCCCTGGTCACACACGGTGATCGCACCATCGGTGCCGGCATCCGGCGTGGAGGTCAGTGTGACGGTGACGGTGCTCGCATCGCCGAGGCAGGGCGCGAGGGCCGCCAGCGTGTACGTGTACACCCCTGCTGCATCGGTGCCCGGATCGAACGAGCCGCTGTGCGCGTTGCCGAGGGGATCGGTCCAGGTACCGCCGGCATCGGGCGTACCGCCGAGCTGCGCGAAGAGCCCCACCGCAGCGCCCTGGTCACACACGGTGATCGCACCGTCGGTGCCGGCATCCGGCGTGGAGGTCAGTGTGACGGTGACGGTGCTCGCATCGCCGAGGCAGGGCGCGAGGGCCGCCAGCGTGTAGGTGTAGATACCGGCCGGATCAGCAGCGGGATCGAAGCTGCCGCTGTGCGCATTACCGAGCGGATCGGTCCAGGTACCGCCGGCATCGGGCGTACCGCCGAGCTGCGCGAAGAGCCCCACCGCAGCGCCCTGGTCACACACGGTGATCGCACCGTCGGTGCC
>JADLBK010000063.1 GCA_020847755.1 Flavobacteriales bacterium
GATCCTGATCGCCGTACATACCGATCGTCTCACCACAGCATTCACCCTCTGTTGTGCCCGCTGCGCAAGCCCATACCGCGATCGGGGTACCCGTGCACCCAAGACCGCAGTACAGGTCCATCTGGTACACATTCGGGCAAGGAGCAGGAACGCTGAATGGCGAATATCCTGGACCAGGAATATTAACGCACTGAGTAAAGTATGGTCCGGAGGTGGATGGGCAAGAACCCGACTTCGACCAGACCATCACTGAAAGGTTGCACTCAAGCTCAGTCCCGACCTCAAGATCCAATGTTTGAGCTTTGATCCCTATGCAGCAGAAAACCGCGACCGCCAGCAGTAACGATCGGCGTGCCACGCAATTGACCGTTTCCATGATCGTTCGTGTTTCATAGCAAAGGTAATGCACCGATCGCACGTTCTGCCGCATCTATTGCATATCGGAGGTTCGAATGCAGAATGTCAATGTTTTGGATGCGAGTGCGAATGCAGATAGCACCTGTGTTCGGAAAGTCGTGTGCTCATGCCTTATCCTTCGGACCTCGCGTAGCCAAGCCTTCCACCGCGTTGAACTACTCTTTCAACACCGTGCTCGTCCAGCTCTTGCCCTGCCCATCGGTACAGCGCAGTAGGTAGGGCCCGGAGGGAAGTCCTGCCACACCGATGATCGTTGTTCTGCGTGGCCCGGAAGAAGCTGACCGCACCACGCGGCCGGTCGCATCATACAGCCACGACGTGCAGCCCATACGTGGCGCGTTGATGTACAACTCATCGTACACGGGATTGGGCCAAGCGGTCAACCCGCCCATCACGGGCTCCGGGGCCGCTCCCGTATTCAGGTCGCTGTCGTGGTAGCGTTTGCACTGGTTGGGCAGCCCAACGCCGGCATTGTTGGGCAGTAGCAGGTATTCCCCAATGGGCGTGCAGGCCATGCCTGCTTCATTCGGAGCATCGATCACCCCCAGCCACGGGGAATCCGTCCAGTGGTCGAACCAGATGCGACCATCCGGTGCGAGCGCCAACTGGATATCGGGGGTATAAGAGTTGCTCATGCCTTCCAGGCTCAGCACCTCGGTATGTGAAGCAATGATGGCCTGCTCGTCCCCTGCCGTCACGTTGTACTGGTGGATGGTGAATGTGAACGGTATCTGCTGTGCGGCCGTGCTCGTGAAGTAGAGTTTCGTTCCATCAGGCGAGAACTCGATGCCATCGATCGTGGAACCGACCGGTAGCGGTATGGATGCCAGATGGGTCGCGATGCCCGCCGCATTGTCAAAGTGGAGGATCTCGAAGCGGGAGTGAGCGAGATCGTGGGCCTCGATGCTCTGGGAAACGATCCCCGCCATGGCCAGGCGGTCCCCTGCGCGGGATGCCGCCATGATCCCTTCGTTCTGGGCTTGTTCGATACCATCAATGACCACGGTCATCGGTACGCCGGTATGACTGATCACCGGTACGGCATCCAACCCGCCGGCGTGCAGCCGATAGGCGGCGATGGCATCGGTGCCGTACACCTGGGTAAGCACCCAATAGTCCTGTCCGTTGGCGTGCGGTACCGCCGTCAATTTGCACGTGGCATCGCTCGCCAACACCGTCATGCCGCCAACGAAGCCACCTGAACCGTTGTCCAGGTCCATGTCGAGGTAGCCGTATGAAAGGGTCGATGAGAAATTGATCCCCCTATTGTGAAAAACGACCGATCCGCTGGGATCCCCTGGCACGGGCAGGAACAGATAACCCTGGTTCGCTGTGGCGTTGTTCAGGGACGGGCTCCCGCTCATAGGGTTCATCTCCCTGTTCAGCACGGCATTGCCCACCGCGTACATCAATGCGTTCCCTTGCGGATCGCTCAACCCGGCGGTGCTGCCGCCAATAAGGGGGCCCGCGGTCGAGGCCACTGGTGCGCCACTCGCGTAGGACAACAGGTTCGTCGAATTGAAGAACCAGTTCGCATTGCGCAACTGGGCTTGAACACCTGGCTGAAGGCCAAGAACCACCCCAAGCAGGACGACGCCGCGCATGATCCGGTCAATATATGCGCCAGCCATGGTTGGGATCCTGGTTGCCATACAGTCCGACGGTCTCTTCACAACATTCGCCCTCCGTGGTACCGGATGCGCATACCCATACCGCGATCGGTGTACCTGAGCATCCAGTGCCGCAGTACAGGTCGATCTGGTACACGTTGGGGTACGGCGCTGGCACAGTGAAGGAGGCGGATCCTGGACCGGTCAAATTCACGCACTGAGAGGCGTACGGTCCGGCTGTTGACGGACAATTGCCCGACTTGGACCAGACCTTGACGGAGAGGTCGCAGTCCAATTCTGTCGCGACCTGAAGATCCAATGTTTGAGCGTTGGTTGCCGTGACCATGCACAGACTGCCTACCAAGAGATGTGTGCGCCATTTAAGGGATCTCATAGTTCTCATGGCTGTTCATGTTTCGAGTACACGAAGGTATGGTGCAAGTAAAATGATCCGATAAGCCTGTTGAAAACTACCGCATACGTCTTCGAGAATCCGCCGTCCACTTGTACCTGCTGGGGCGCTCCCTTCATCACCACATGATAATAGAGGTTTCCCGACCTACCCCCCAAGCCCCGCGAATCCCCTCCAGATCAACCGCAGATCCTGCCCAGTGCGGTAATCCTTGGCGTAGGTGAGGTTGACGCGGTGCACCGTGAGCGGCACGGGGTCGAGGCCGTCGGCGCGCACAGGATCAAGGATGCCGGGTCGGATCCGTGGCAGGCGTACGCCCTGATCCATGTGCGGGAAGTAGCCCACCCAGCTCGCCGATCCGCGCAGCACGCGGACGATGTTGCCGAGGAAGCCACTCTTGTCCCGCACGAACCAGATGGTGATGGGGAGGAGCAGGAGCAGGATGCAGGAGACCGCGACATCGAGGATGCGTTTGCGGCGACGCGCGGCGGAACTGCTCACGGCGTGCTCCTCCATGATCAGCAGGTCCTGCACGCTCTCGATGCTGCTGGGGCCGATGATGAACTCGCGCGCCGGCTGAGCGATCTTGAACATCACCCGTGTGCGCTTCAACCGCTCCATCAACTCCACGATGCGGCCCCACGCCAGGTCCTTCGCGCAGAAAACCACCTCATCGATACCGTGTTTGCGGATCTTTTTTCGGATGGCCTCCACGGCGTCCGCCGCATTCGCCTCCTTCGGATCCATCTGCTGCTGACGTCCCAACCCGAAATGCGTTTGCCACAGCAGCGCGAGCGCATGCTGGCTCTCCTCTGCGCTGCCGATGGCGAGCACGCGCTTGCGGTCCAGTGCACGCAGGGTGAAGGGTTTTACCCGGAACAGATGGAGCAGCAGTCTCGTGGCGACCAAGGATATCCCGCACACGGCGACCAGGTAGCCGACCATCAGGCCTTGCGTCCGATCCTGTCCATTGAGCAGCCAGACACCACCGCCCACCAACACCATGGCGGCAACCGCCTTCAACACGTTGATGAGACGAACGGGCAGGTCGTACACGCCGAAGAAGGCGGACAACAGCGCACAGCCCGCTCCGGTGGCCACGAAGAACCGGAGCTTGCCAGCATCCGGAGCGATACCGCCCAACATGTATTGTCCCGCGATCAGCAGGATGGATACCATCAGCACGTCCAGCATGGGCAGCAATGCCCGCCGCAGGAAGCGCGTGACGATGGCCCCCGCAGCGCTCAAATAGATACTCCCGTTGATGAGCCCCGCGAACACGTCCGGCCGCTTGCGCGTGAAGTGCTTCTTGGCGAAGATGGCCATGGCGTTGTAGA
>JADLBK010000064.1 GCA_020847755.1 Flavobacteriales bacterium
CCGAGGTGAAGAACGGCATGGCCTGGGTGATCATCGGCGGGTTGACCAGCTCGTTGATCCTCACCCTCTTCATCGTACCGGTGATGTACTACATCATGACGCGCCTGATGGAGCGGGTCGGCGGAAAGCGCTTCGGACGCAAACGCAGGAAAGTGGAGGAGCGCGTCAGCATCGCCTGATGCGTGTGGGGAAGAAAAAGGCCGGTGCGTCATGCACCGGCCTTTTGTGTTCCACAAGTCCCGTGGTCGTCCGTTGGCGAAGGCTCACTGCACCACCAGGCGTTGCGTCAGGGTGAGGCCTTCCACGGTAAGTTCCACCACGTACACCGCCGCGGGCAGTCCACCAAGGTCGAGCTCCGTGCGCAGGGTGCCGGCGGGGATGCGTCCCACACGCAGCTCGCGACCATCCACACCGCGCAGGCGCAGCACCACATCAGCGGCCACATCGCACCCGGAGAGGCGGTTCATCGCTGACGTGGACCACGACCTGCTCATGGAGCCAACGCCCATGGCAGGATCCGGATCGTGCGCGAACGCCACAATGACCTCAACGAACTGAAGGTGGCGAACAACCCTCACGGGCGCGGGATACCCCGACAACCTGTCCACTCCCAGGGCGGGTGATGGTCCTGACCGACCGAACATACCACCGCCACCGTATGGACACCCATCCACCAGAGTTGTTGATGCACGGTCCTGGCCATCACGGAAGTGCCTAAATTGCCTCGGTAACGATGGGTTTCCGCTGTTCACTGGTCCTCGTGCTGGCCGCATGCCTTGCGACCGGAGCGATGGCACAATGCCCCAACGACAACACACTCACCGGTGTGGCGGTCACCCCGCCATGCCCGGGTAGCACAACGGTGCCCTGTGTGCAAGGCGGACAGTACGCCCTGGTGAACGTGGTGGCGGGCAACACCTACACGTTCAGCACCTGCGCGGCGACGTTCGATACGCAGATCACGCTGTTCAATAACGCGGGTGGTGGTTCAATGGGCTACAACGATGATGCCTGCGGGACGGGGCTCCAGTCCTCGGTCACCTGGGTGGCCACCTTCACCGGCCAGTTGCGTGTGCTCGTGGACCAGTACAACTGCGCGAGCAACACCACCTGTGCCCCGCTCCTGATCGCCTGCACACCGCCGCCCTCGGGCGATTGCGTGTACACCCTCACCCTGTCGGATTCCTTCAGCGACGGCTGGGGCACGTCCTTCGTCACCATCACCATCAACGGCGTCCCTACGAACTACACGGTGCCGGCCGGTGTCCCATCCGTCACCGTGCAGATCGGGGTCAACATCGGCGATGCCATCGTCATCAGCTACAACGCATCGGGCGCGTTCCAGACCGACAATGCCTACACCCTGGCGCTGGGCGGCGGCACCATCTTCAACTCAGGGACGCCCCCCGCGGCGGGCGTGGTGTACGCCGGGTCCGTCACCTGTGTGCCCCCACCTCCCGCACCGGAGGACTGCCTCGGCGCGGTCACCATCTGCAGCAACGTGGCCTTCAGCAACAACACCACGAACACCGGCAACATCGTCGATATCAACGCGGCGAATTCCGGGTGCCTGGACATCGTGGAGTATCAGGGGACCTGGTACGTGTTCTCCCCCAGTTCCTCCGGCGACCTGGGCCTGACCATCGCTCCCCTGGGTCCTGACGACTACGACTGGGCGATCTGGGGGCCCTATCCACCGGGATCGACGCCCTCCAGCATCTGCCCGCCGTCGGGCCCTCCGATCCGCTGTGCCGCCTCCAGCGGACCGGCCACCTTCAACAGTACCGGCGCATACGCCACAGGCATGGGGCATCCCACCTATTCGCCTCCACAGTTCGCCAGCACCGCCATCAGCTACGGCATCCCCGCCACCCTCAATGCCTGCCCCCTGATACCACCGCAATACTGCGGCTGGGTGCCGGGCATGCAGGTGACCGTGGGCCAGGTCTACCTCATGTACATCAGCAACTGGAGCCAGAGCAGCGTGGGCTTCAACATGAACTGGAACCTCCAGAACGGCGCTTCGCTGGATTGCACCGTGCTTCCCATCGAACTGCTCAGCCTGCAGGCCTATGCCGTGCCCGGTGGCGTCCACGTGGATTGGTCCACCGCGACCGAGGTCGACAATGACCGCTTCGAGGTGGAGCGCTCGCGGGATGGGGAGATCTTCGAGCACATCGGCACGGTGCCCGGAGCCGGCTCCACCTTCCAACCGCAGTACTACACGCACCTCGACCCCCAGCCGTTCGCGGGCATCAACTATTACCGGCTGCGGCAGGTGGACCTGAACGGCGACCATATGTACTCGCCCGTGCGGGTGGTGCATCTCGCCGCCTCCAACGAAGACCCACGGCTGATCCCGAATCCCGGCTCCGGCCTGGTGGACCTGCTCTGGCCCCCGGTGGAGCCCGGATCGATCCTCCAGCTTCACGATGCCACCGGACGCGAGGTACGGCGCCTGCGGTTGGACGCTCCCCGTACCACGCTCGACGTATCGGACCTGGCCCGTGGGGTGTACGGAGCGCATGTTCAGCTTCCATCCGGCCAGCGCTCCGCGACGGTGGTCTGGGTACGGGAATAGCGCAGTGCCCCGAACGAGGAGGCCGGTGATGGGCCTCATGGATCGCGGACCAGATCGCCCGATCATCCCGTCGATGGCGTTCCGATCGGCGCCGCCGTGTTCGCCGAACCCGCGTACGCCATACCAGGAGTTCGACCGGTCCAGCGCATCGCTCAGGCCCCTAATTTTCCGCCATGGCGCACCAACGCATCCGTACCCTGGCCGAATACGACGCGGCCTGCGAGAAGTCCCTGAAAGACCCCGAAGGCTTCTGGTCCGATATCGCCTCCTCCTTCACTTGGCACAAACCCTGGGACAAGGTCCTTGAATGGGACTTCGAGAAGCCCGATGTCAAGTGGTTCATCGGCGGCAAGCTGAACATCACCGAGAACTGCCTGGACCGGCACCTGAAGCAGCGCGGCAACAAGCTGGCCATCATCTGGGAGCCGAACGACCCGAAGGAACGCTTCGTGCGCCTGACCTACCGCGAACTGCACGAGAAGGCGTGCCAGTACGCCAACGTGCTGAAGCGGAACGGCGCGAAGAAGGGCGACCGCATCTGCATCTACATGCCAATGGTGCCCGAGCTGGTGGTCGCCACGCTGGCCTGCGCGCGCATCGGGGCCATCCACAGCGTGGTGTTCTGCGGCTTCAGCGCGCAGAGCCTTGCGGACCGCATCCAGGATGCAGCCGCCACCATGGTCCTCACGAGCGACGGCCTGAACCGCGGGCACAAGCAGATCCCCGTGAAGCGCGTGGTGGACGAGGCGCTGGAGACCTGTCCCACGGTGCAGAAGGTGATCGTGACCGAGCGGTTGGGCTGGAGCGTGAACATGCAGGACGGCCGCGATGTGTGGCTGCACGACGAGCTGCTCCACGTGGACAAGCACTGCCCGGCCGAAGTGATGGATGCGGAGGACCCGCTCTTCATCCTCTACACCAGCGGCAGCACCGGCAAGCCCAAGGGCGTGGTGCATACCTGCGGCGGCTACATGGTGTACACCGACTACAGCTTCCGCAACGTGTTCCAGGTCGAGGAGAGCGACGTGTACTGGTGCACGGCCGACGTGGGCTGGATCACCGGCCACAGCTACATCATCTACGGTCCGCTGCTGAACGGCGCCACCACCTTGGTGTTCGAGGGCGTGCCCACCTTCCCCGATGCGGGCCGCTTCTGGCAGGTGATCGACAAGCACGGGGTGAACATCTTCTACACCGCGCCCACCGCCATTCGCAGCTTGATGGCCGCCGGTCTGGACCACGTGCTGGCCTATTCGCTCGACAGCTTGAAAGTGATCGGCAGCGTGGGCGAGCCCATCAATGAAGAAGCGTGGAACTGGTACAAGATCCACGTGGGCAAGGACCGCTGCCCCATTGTGGACACCTGGTGGCAGACGGAGACCGGCGGCATCTTGATCAGCACCATGGCCGGGGTGAACGACGAGAAACCCGCGCATGCCGCATGGCCCCTGCCCGGTGTGCAGCCCGTGCTGCTAACGCCCGAGGGGAAGGAGATCACCGAGAACGAGGTGGAGGGCCTGCTGTGTATGAAGTTCCCCTGGCCCAGCATCCTGCGCACCACCTGGGGCGACCATGAGCGCTGCCGCCAGACCTACTTCAGCAGCTACACCGGCTACTACTTCACCGGCGACGGCGCCAAGCGCGATGCCGACGGCCGTTACCGCATCATCGGTCGGGTGGACGATGTGATCAACGTGAGCGGCCACCGCTTCGGCACCGCCGAGATCGAGAACGCCATCAACCAGGCCAAGGGCGTGGTGGAGAGCGCCGTGGTGGGTTACCCGCACGACATCAAGGGCCAGGGCATTTACGCCTACGTGGTGTGCGAGAAGCCCATCCCAGCCGACGATGCCATTGCTGCAGAGAACATGCGCGGCGAGGTGATCGAAGCGGTGGTGGCCAGCATCGGCCGCATCGCCAAGCCGGACAAGATCCAGTTCGTGAGCGGGTTGCCCAAAACGCGCAGCGGCAAGATCATGCGGCGCATCTTAAGGAAGGTGGCGGAGAATGAATTGGGGAGCTTGGGGGATACGAGCACCCTGTTGGATCCGGCGGTGGTGGAGGAGATCAAGGGGGGGAGGGTGTGATGAGGGGCTTTCTTCACATAGCGCTGCTCTCGGGCCTGATCGCGGGTTGCAGTTCTTCAGCACCCAAGGATGGCTCTCGTGCGTCAGACCAGATCGCACCGTTGGATACTGTCAAGCACCCTGTGGGACGACCGGCTGCTGCTTTGGGCAAGCAACTACATGCCTATTGGGACACAGCGAATGGCAGCGGCGTATACTGCGAGGACACGACCCTTTATTCAATGGACTTCGTCAGGTGTCTTCGAGGTATGGGCTTGCCAAACCTTCTTGAGATCAGGGATGGCGCTATTTATGGTGAAAGTCCTGATCCGATCCGTATGGATCCAGTTCTTTCAGACAAATCCACCCACCACTTCAGCACCCCAAAAGGCCATGTTACGCTGGTGGTCAGAAGGTTCGACTTCACCCGCATCGAAGCGCGATTAAGCTCAAGGGATGGAGGGGATCAGAATGACTGTGAAGGAACTTTGGTACGTGGTTGCGACTTCATCCTTGGGGCTCAATCAGATGACGGTGAGAATGGAGCCTATTTCGTGGATGAATACTGGTCCAGTGACGATAGTGTCTCGATCCGGATCGGGATGGATGGAGACCGACTTGCCGCTACCATAAGCCTTCTGGCGCTAGACGGACAGAAATCAGCATATGTACGTTTATACGAGGTCCTCTGATATCGACACGGCCATTATAGCTATCGGCGGAGTTGACCTCACACCTCCCTCACCCCCACCTCCCCCTTCAGCTTCCGGAAGTGCTTGTCCTGCGTGATATGGGGTGTGCCAGTGGGCGACGGATATCATCCGCAGGGCAGCGTAGCGCATTACCTTTGTTAGTATGAAAGCCGCAAGCCCCATCAAAGGCGTAAAACTGATCACTGACGAGACCGAGAACCGGCGCTACGTGCAGATCGATCTGGTCACGCTGGCCAAAGAGCCCGAGGCGGTTGAAGAATACCTCGATGGGCTTGTGGCGCTGGCACGGCGCAACGAACCGAGCATCCCGCACGAGGAGGTGGTGAAGGCCGTGTACAAGCGCGCCAAGCGCAAATGAGCTACGCTATCGAGTGGCTCCGGAGCGCTAGGAAAGAGATCGACGCCATACCGCCGCGAACTGCGGTCCGCATCGTTGAGGCGGTCGGTCGCTTGGCGCAGAACCCGCGACCCGCCGGATGCAAGAAGCTGAAAGGTCATGACGATCTATGGCGCATCCGGATAGGGAGCTACCGGGTCGTTTACTTCATCGGCGATGCGATCAGGCTGGTGCGTGTCGAAAAGGTATCCGACCGAAAGGACGCATATCGCTGAACGGCCGCATCGCCAAGCCGGACAAGATCCAGTTCGTGAGCGGGTTGCCGAAGACGCGCAGCGGGAAGATCATGCGGAGGATCTTAAGGAAGGTGGCGGAGAACGAGTTGGGGAGCTTGGGGGACACCTCTACTCTATTGGATCCGGCGGTGGTGGAGGAGATCAAGGGGGGGAGGGTCTGACAGGCAAGCCGCGGATGAAGATCACGTATCTTGGGGCATCATTACGTAATGCCATGACCACCAAGCTCACCCTGTCGGTCCCGCCGAAGTTCAAGCGCACGGCGGCCATGCTCAGCCGCAGGCGGAAGAAGAGCATCAGCGCCCTCTTCGTGGAGTTCGTGGAGCGCGAGGCCAAGCGGGAGAAGGACCCCTTCGAGACCCTTGAGGCCCTTTGGAAGGATAATCCGGTCACTGCCGAAGAGCTGCGCGAGAAGGCATGGAAACGGTCCTGATCGATACCAGCGTACTGATAGGCCGCTTTCGGCGCGAGCCAAGGGCCATGGCGGCCCTGGAACGCGTGGAGGGCAGCAGTATCGTGCTCTGCGATGCGATCGTCGCGGAGGTGCTGGCCGGAACCCGGACCAAGGCCGAATACAGCACGACGAAAAAGGAGCTGCTGTCCAAGTTCCACGTTCTGCCCTTCACCATGGAGGTATCTGTCTGCTTCCGAAGGATCCTGGACCAGGTGAACATCGGACGGGATATCCACTTCGCCGATCAGTTGATCGCGGCCACGGCCATTGCCCATAACGTGCCACTGCTTACCCTGAATACCAAGCACTTCAAGGGCATCGAAGGGCTGACCTTGGCGTGAGCATCCGCCGCATCGCCAAGCCGGACAAGATCCAGTTCGTGAGCAGGTTGCCGAAGACGCACAGCGGCACCTTCGGCATGCGGCGCATCCTGCGGAAGGTGGCGGAGAACGAGCTGGGGAGTTTGGGGGAACCCTCTACCTGCTGGATCCAGCGGTGGTGGAGGAGATCAAGGGGAGGAGAGTGTGACAAGCACCTTGCGTGACCCGACCTTAACAAGAGGTCGAACTTCAGGGTAGCGCGGCCGAAGCATCAATCCATGATGCAACGCACACAGAAACCATTACTCTTACCCGGGCTGCTCCTGTTGATGCCTGCCTTGTTGTACTCCAAGTGGCGTTCCCAAGCGCTCTCCGCAAACCTCTCCGAGGCGCTCCACCAGTAGATGGCGGCGGTAAGGCCGGCGAAGGCGCCCGTACTGCCGCTGCGAACGGGGCCCGGAAGACCTGAAAAACCGCTTTCGTTGGTGGCCCCGGTATTGGGGGCGAACCACAAGATGGTGGCCTTCATTTTGCCCCCTACGTTCTGGGCGGCGCCTCTCCATTCCGTATAAGCCAACTCACCAGCGGGCATACCCAAAGCGGCCTCCAGGTGCTGCCACTCGGCATCGGTGGGCACATGCCAGCCTTGGGGGCAGATGGTGGGGTTGGCGGCGGCGAACCAGTTGTAGAGCTTGCCGTAGGTCGCATCGTAGCTGCTGTCGTTCTGATGGCTGCACCAGGCGCCGCTGTTCAATTGCGTCCAGGCCGTGTCACCCGTCACGATGGGGATGGCGCTGCCATCGTTGTAAGTGCTTGTCCGCAGGTTGCCGGCCATCCAGCATTGGTTGCCGATCTGTACCGTTGGATAGGTGTTCCCATCAATGTCGGTCACACTGGGCAAGAATGGACACGCCGCCCCGGCCGCCATGATGAACGTACGCGTGGCCGACATCACCGGTACCTCATCGATCGCCGCGCCGTAAGAAACACCTCCGCCAGTGGCGTAGCCGATGTAGCGCAACTCATCACCAGGCATCCAGGTGAACAGCGCACGGTCGTCCTTGGGTGCCGGGCGGTCCACACCGCCCAGGTGCACCAAACCCACCCTCCCGCTGCCTTCCGTGGCCATCAGGCGCACCGTGCGGCGCACACCCCCTTGCACCGCAGTGAGGTAATGGATGCCCGGTACTTCGCAACCCACGCTGAAGCGATGAATACCAGCGGCCGGAGCCAAGGCCAACGTCGCGAGCGATCGCCCCATGGCATCCTGCAGGGTGAGCAGCAGGTCGCCTCCTTCGGCATCCACCAGCACATCCGTGTGCCCCGCGAAGGGGTTGGGCAGGCTGCTCAGTCGAAGGCCTTCGGGATGCCCGGCATCATCGATCCCCACGGTGCCCAGCACAAGCACATGTTCCGGAAAATAGATGGTGGTATCCCCGCCTTGGGTCAGGTTCATCACCACGATGCTGTCCAGGGGGAGCGGCGAACCGTTCAACGTGCCCTCGAAGGTGATCACGATCGTTTGAGACCTGAGGCCGTTGAGGATGAGCAATAGCACGATCCCAAGGCTCGGAATGCGCATCATGGGAGATGGGTTGGTCTCACGAATCTAAACGTCATCGGTCCTACTTACGAACCTCCATCTCGGAGATGAGCGGATCATGTTCCTGAAGTCCGGTGGCTTTCCGTCTTGGGGGGCCGAAATGCTTCGGACCCTGCGACCCGACCTGGAGCAGTTCTTCGAAGGGGGTTCGTCACACCTCCTCCTTCAGCTTCCGGAAGTGCTTGTCCTGCGTGATGAGGGGAATGTGCAGCTGGGCGGTGGTGGAGGAGATCAAGGAGGGGCGGGTGTGAGGCGCTACGGCCCCAACCGCACCACGAACCCGCTTCCGGTCACCGTGGCCTGCAGCACGGGATCGCCGTAGTACCGCACGTCGCCCACATCGAAGAGCTGCACGTTCAAACGTTGCTGCGCCCGGCAGATGATGTCGGCCACGCCGCTGTTGTTCACGTTCACCTCCTGCGCCACCAGCGCGCCCGCATCGATGGGCCCCATGTAGCCGCTGTACAGGTAGGCCACACTGCAGCGGCCCGACAGCCGCACATCGCCCGCGCCGGTGTGAAGGCCCACGTAGGACGTATCCACCGCGAGCGGCAGTTCCACCGTGCCCTGGGCATTTCGTTGCTCGATGCGGAACACCGGCTGGCGCACGGTGTCCGCAGCATGCACGTCCCCCGTGCCGCGCAGCTCCAGTTCCACCACCGCCTGCAACGGCACGCGCACGGTGATCCGCGGCCGGAAGCTGCGCACCCAGTTGCACCGGTTCTCGTTGCGCACCGTCAACGTGCCGTCCTTCACCTCGGTCACCACCTGCTCCAGCAGATGGGCGCCCCCTTCCACCGCCACCGTGCCCGGCTCCCGCTCCTCCAGCAGCAGGTCGATCCGGTCCTCCGCCACCACGCGGTGAAAGACGCCGGGGCTCCGCTCCTCCACCCGTTGCGCTCCGGTGCTGGTGACGCAATCGTCCCACTGCTCGGGCTGGCAGCCGAACAGGACCAGCAGGAAGGGCAGGACGCGTTTCATGACCACCGGTATCCGAGTCCGAACTCCCAATGATCGGCCACCGCATAGTGGCTCTTCAGCGCCATGTGCGCCAGCAGGTGGCGGCCGATCCGGTAGCGGCAGCCCAGCCGGTGGAACACCGCGGCCTGGTCCGGGACGGGCGTGTACACGTACGCCCCCATCTGCAGGAACAGCTCGCCACGGCCGAACAGCAGCGCATAGCCCGCATGCAGACCCGCCTGGGTGAGCGCGGCACGTCCATCGTCCGCCAATTCCGGATGATCGGTGCGCAGGGCGCCTTTGTTGAACACGTCGACCCCGACAGCCACGGCGGACTTCCGGGTGAGGCGCCATTGCACCTGGCCGATGAGGCTGTACACGCTGTGGCGTCCGCTCTCCGGCCGTCCGGTCTCGCTCCAGAAGAGCGCTCCCACGACGCTCAGCTCTCGGCTGGGGCGTTCCAAGGGAAGGGTGTCCGGCACATGCACGTAGGGCGTCACCGGGCCCAGGGCCTGCGCCACGCCCAGGCTTGCGCTCAGCAGGTTGAGCCCCAGGTTGGGCAGGGCGAACGATCCGTTGCTCCAGTGGTCGATGCCGAAGCCCGCCGAAAGCTCCGTGCGGCCGAAGCGATGGCGGTAGGCCAGCATGAGCTGGATCGCGGTGTTGATCCGCGAACCGATCGCGATCTGCTTGCTGTTCTCCCGCCGGTCGTACGGTCGCGTCACCAGGCCCAGCCCCCAGCCCAGGCGCATGCCGAGGTCGCCGCGGGGACCGCGCGTGAACGGCAGGTGCAGGTAGGGCAGCACACGCACCGCGGCTCCGATGCGGTCCGGGTTGGCCAGACCCGTGTACATCAGCCCGAATCCGTAGGAAGGCCCCCGGTAATGCCGCTGCCAGGGACGTTCACCCGGAAGCCGCCGTTCCAGGAAGAGCTCCGGTGCCGTGCAGTGGTCCTCCACCAGGATCCAGCTGCTGGGCCGATGCGGCCAGAGGAAACCGAAATGGCCGCGCAGGCCGATGGCCCAGGGTTGCGCCTCCCCGGCCAAAGCGCACAGCAGGAGGACCGCCGCCAGCGCCGAACGGCGATCAGGCCGGAACACCAAAGGGATCCGCAGGCGCATAGCGCTTGTGTCCGTACTGCTTCATATACAGGTCATACACGATCCCGTCGGCCAGGCCCACCTTGGGCACGAAGATCTCCGTGATCTCCGCCGCGTCCAGCACCCGCAGGAAGATGTCGGCCGCCGGGATGATGACGTCCGCCCGGTCCGCCCGCAGACGCAACAGGTTCACCCGGTCCTCAAAGCTGTAGGAAGCGATGCGGTCGCGATGGCGTTGGATGTCGGCGCGCTGCAGCGGCTCGCCGTACCGGTTGCCGTTCTCCTTGAAGATGCGGTTGATGTTGCCCCCGGTCCCCACCGCCATCAGCTGCCCGTGCTGGGCGCGCAGTTCGCCCAGGAAGTCGGCGATCTCCGGCCACACGTGCTCCTTCACCTTGCCGGCCAGCATGCGCACGGTGCCCACCTTGAAGCTCGCGGTCTTCACGCGACGCCCCTTCTCCAGCCAGGTGAGCTCGGTGCTTCCACCGCCCACGTCGATGAACAGGTAGCTGCGGTCCTTCAGCAGGTCCTGCGTCCAGAAGGTGCTGCAGATCAGGTCACCCTCTTCACGCCCACCGATCACCTCGATGTCCACACCGGTCTCCATTTCCACCCGGGCGATGGTCTCCGCACTGTTGGAGGCCTCCCGCATGGCGCTGGTCGCGCAGCACCGGTAGCGGGGCACACCGTACACGTCGATCAGTAGCCGAAAGGCCTTCAGGCTCTTGATGAGGTAGTCGCGCTTGGCGGCCCCGATGGCGCCGCTCGCGAACACGTCCTCGCCCAGGCGGATGGGCACGCGCACCAGCGAGGTCTTGCGCACCACGGGATGGTCCTCCCGCTCGATGACGTCGCCGATGAGCAGCCGTACGGCGTTGGAGCCGATGTCGATGGCGGCGTATTTCAGGTCGCGTTCGATGAAGCGAAGGTAGGCGGCGGTGCGCTCCGGCGGAACTGGCATCCACGCAACCCTGAACGCTCGCCCGCGTCTACGAAGTGCGGCGGGATGCCCGGGTTCCTTCGTCTTCCTTCCAAGATCCGACCATCCCCTGATAGGACCATGAGGACGCTCCTTCTCCTTGCGCTCTGTGCACTGGGCATGCCAGCATCGGCGCTGACCGTGACCGTCGATGGCGTTAGTGGCACCTGTGGGAACAACACGGGCTATGCCTATGCCTGGGCCTCCGGTGGCGTGCCCCCGTACAGCTTCCTCTGGAGCAATGGGTCCGTGAACGATACGATCACCGGTCTTGCGCCAGGCACCTATACGGTGACCGTGACCGATGCGAACAGCGACCAGGCCGTGCAGAGCATCATCATCGGCGACCTGGGGATGAACCCCGTGCTGAACTATTCCTGCACCACGATCGGGCTGCAGGGTTGTCACGGGCAGTGCAACGGCGGTACCTGGTACCATGAGGTCTGCATGCCCCAGAACCTCGTTCCCCCGTTCAGCTTCGGCACGCCCCCCGTTTACGGGTTGGACCCGAACAACCTCCTGCAGGGCGCCTGGGTGGGGTTCTGCCCCGGGTTCTTCGGCACCTTCACCACCGTCACGGATGCCCTGGGATGCACCGCCCAGCTCCAGCTGAACGACCCGGTGCCGGAGACCGATCCCGGTCCGATGAGCGTGGTGAGCACCTCGCCCAGCTGCTCGGCCATGAACGGTGGCACCATGGTGGTGGACTTGGGATGGGACACTGGTCCAGTGGGCCAGAACTGGCAACGGACCTTGTTGAACACGTCCATGCAGCCCGTGCCCGGAGTGAACATCGGCGGCTTCCCTTCGACCTATGCGAACATCGCCACCATCGGCGGCCGGCAGCCGGGCGACTACCATATTGAGCGACGGTTCCAGAACCTGTACTCGGGTGATTGTGTGGACCTGCTGCCGGTGACGGTCCCGGACCTCGGACCCAACTGTGGGATGGTGGTGGGGACCGCGCACATCGATGCGGACCTGAACTGCCTGATGTCCGGCCCGGAAGTGCGCGTACCCAACGGGATCATCGAGGTGCTACCAGGACCGCACTACGCAACGCTCACATCCAACGGCCAATATGGCCTCTGCCTGCCGCCCGGGAGCTACACGCTTTCCCAGACCAGCGCCGACGTGACGGAGCATTGCACCGTCGGGCCGATCCCGTTCACGATCAACGCGGGGGCCACCAGCACCCGGAACCTGCCGGACACCTCGGTGGTGCCGCTGGACCTGGAGGTGATGGTGTCCAGCGGTGCGGCCCGCCCGGGCTTCCAGTTCCAGTGCGCGGCCGTCGTGCGCAACCTGACGCCCACCTCCAGTGGTGCCATCACGTTGGTCCTGACCTTCGACCCCTTGCTCGGGTATGTGAGCGCCGCACCAGCGGGGACCGTGGTGGGGAACACGATCACCTGGAACCAGCCGCAGTTGACCGCGTGGCAGCAGCGGAACTTCACCGTCACCTTCACCGTACCGCCCAACCCGGGCCTCATCGGCACGCAGCTGGCAACGACAGCGGTGGTGACGAGCGTGGGCAACGATCCGATGCCGGCGAACAATACCGCCACGGACCTGCGCACGATCACCGGCAGCTTTGACCCCAACGACAAGCGGGCCACGACGAGCACCGGGGATACGCTGCACTGGAACATCGGTGCGGATGACTGGATCGATTACACCATCCGCTTCCAGAACACCGGCACGGACACGGCGTTCCACGTGGTGATCACCGATACGCTGCCGCCCACGCTCGACCCTTCGACCCTTGTGTGGGGCCCCAGCTCGCATGCCCACACCCGGGAGGTCTTCGGCCTGGGCGTGCTCAAGTACATCTTCCCCAATATCCTGCTGCCGGACAGCAATTTGAACGAGCCCTTGAGCCACGGGTTCGTCTCTTTCCGCATCCGTCCGCGCCTCCCGATCGCGCCCGGCACCGTGATCGCGAACGTGGCCAACATCTACTTCGACTTCAACCCACCGGTGATCACGGAGCCGAGCGTGCTCACCGCGGAGTCCAGTACGTCGGTGGCGGAGCAGGGCGCATCAACGCTGCGCTTGTTCCCGAACCCGGCGGAGGATGTGGTGCTGGTGGTCTTCGCCAACGGAGCTGAACGGGCCTTCACCATGCATGGGGCGGATGGCCGCACGGTACAGGTCGCGGTGCGGTCACATGCACAAGGGCTGGAGCTGGACGTATCCGGCCTGGCACCGGGCATGTACCTGGTGCGTACATCCCAAGGCTCCGCGCGCCTCGTGAAGCGCTGATCACCTCAGCACGGCCAGCCGCTCCTCCAGCGCCTTGATCTTTCCGCCATCCGGCGGATCGGCCATCTTCCCTAGCTCGCCAGAGAGGACCCTCGGCTAATGCGGTCACTTCTCGACCAGCGGTGGCTACCCATCCTTGCCATACCGAATGACCGGTGGGTCCCCGAAGTCGAACTTGATCCGTCGCAGTTTGATGGTCCGGAGCCGGACTTTCTCCGATCGAGGCACACGAAAACGAAGCGTTTGATATCCGGTGTAAGTGAGCGTCAGATAGCACCGTTCACCCGTGACCATGACCGGAACATCAATTCTGAACAGCCCTTTCCCGTCGGTCAAGACCGATTTCGATGATCCGTCCAGTTGAACCGTTACGTAGGGAAGAAGTTCCCCGTTCGTGCGGTCCACAACGCGCGCAGAGAACGTTCGTACTCCTTCCTCTTGCGCTCGAAGACCCGCCGCCGAAAAAAGCAAAAGAGCAATGCAGAACACGTGGACCTTCATCATCCAACAGGATGCAACTGGTCCACGTGTTGCACACATGGGGATCACTTCAGCACCGCCAGCCGCTCCTCCAACGCCTTGATCTTCGCCTCGGCGTCGGCCTTCTTCTTGCGCTCGTTCTCGAGCACTTGCGGCGGCGCACCGGCCACGAATCGTTCGTTGCCGAGCTTTTTGTCCACGCTGGCCAGGAAGCCACGCAGGTAGGTGAGCTCCTCCTCGGCCTTCCTGGCCTCGGCGGCGGCGTCCACGTTGCTGCCCAGGTCGATGGCGTACTCGGTGGTGCCCACCAGGAAGGTGACACTTCCCTCGCTGACCTTCTCCACGCTGTTGAGCCCGCCCACGTTGGCGAGCTTGTTCACCAGGGCCGCAACGGCCGCGCGCATCGGGGCCGAGCCCTTCACCTGCACGTCCAGCCCCTCCTTCGGGCTCATACCACGTTCGTTGCGGGTGTTGCGCACCGCGCTCACCAGGTCGAAGGCGTGTTGAACCTCGGCCTCGAGCTTCGCATCGCCTTCACCGCCCTTCGGCCAAGCGGCCACGATGATGTCCTCCCCTTCCTTGCGCTCGCGCAGGTGGTGCCACAGCTCCTCGGTGAGGAAGGGCATGTAGGGATGCAGCAGTTTCAGCACATCCTCGAAGATGCTGATGGTGGCTTCGTAGGTGGTGGCATCGATCGGCTGCGATACGCCGTCCACGAAGGCTGGCTTGATGCTCTCGAGGTACCAGCTGCAGAGGTCGTCCCAGATCAGCTTGTAGGTGGTCATCAGCGCCTCGCTGATGCGGAACTGGTCGTACAGGCCATCAAGCTCGGTGGTGGCACGTTGCACACGGCTCTGCATCCAGGCCACGGCGGCGGCGTTCGCGGCAGGCTGTTCCTGCTGCGCCACGGTCCAGCCCTTCACCAGGCGGAAGGCGTTCCAGATCTTGTTGCTGAAGTTGCGGCCCTGCTCGCAGAGGCTCTCATCGAAGGGCAGGTCGTTGCCCGCCGGGCTGCTGAAGAGCATGCCGGTGCGCACACCGTCCGCGCCATACTTGGCGATGAGGTCGAGCGGGTCGGGGCTGTTGCCCAGGCTCTTGCTCATCTTCCGGCCCTGCTTGTCGCGCACGATGCCGGTGAGGTA
>JADLBK010000065.1 GCA_020847755.1 Flavobacteriales bacterium
ACTCGACACCGCCCCGGCGCCAGCACTGGTGGCAGCGTGGTGCCCTCGCTCTGGGCACGGCGGCATTGCTCGGCCTTCCGGCCGCGCAGGCCCAGTTCGTCATCATCGGCACGGACGCCGTGTCCACCGCCGGCACCGGTAGCGACCCGGTTGATGATTACTTCGAAAACATGCGCTACCAGACGGTGTACACCGCCGCGGAGCTCAGCGGTGCCGGCATGCCGGCCGGGGCGCAGATCACAGGCCTCGGCTTCTCGGTGATCGAGGACAACGGTCCGGCCTTCCCCACCTACACCATCCGGATGGCCCACACCACGGCCACCAACGCCGCCCCGCACAACGCGGCCACGCTGAGCACGGTGTTCGGCCCGGCGAGCTATGACGCGGTCACCACCTTGGCCGGCTCGCATGACATGATCAGCTTCAGCAGCACCTTCACCTGGAACGGCACCGACAACATCCTGGTGGACATCTGCACAGGCGGCACCGCGATGCCCTACGCCAGCCCCTATGGCGGTGTGCGTGCGGCCTCGCTGACCAACGGCTCACGTCGGGTCCGCGCGGACGGCCTCGGCGACCAGTGCGGGGTGAGTACGAACAACACCAATGCGAACCGCCCGCAGATCCGCTTCAACTACCTGGCCTTGAGCTGCACGCAGCCCGCCGCCACCGGTACGGTGAGCGCGTTCTCCTGCGCCAGCCCGAACTACACCGTGGACGTGAACCTCACGAGCCTGGGCGACGCGCCCAACGTGGACATCGTGAGCAGCGTGCACGGCATCATCGCCGACGATGTGAGCACCCTGACCGTGTACACCACGCCCGCCACGCCATGGGGGACCCCGCAGACCATCACCGTGGTGCACAACGGGGACAACACCTGCGACATCGTGGTCGGCACCTACAACCAGACCGACAACGATGACGTGTGCCATGCGGCAAACAGCTTCCCCATCCCGGACAACGGCTGTGGCGTGGCCAACTTCCTGGACCTGCCCTTCTGCGTGAGCGACCCCGGCACGGCCCTGGGCACGGACGTGTACGTGAGCAGTGTGGAACTGGTGATCGCCCACACGTACCTCGAAGACCTGGAGATCCAGTTGATCAACCCGAACGGCACACCGGTGGACCTGGTGGTGGCCCGCTTCGGCAGCGGTGACAACCTCGGCACGCTGGCGGGCTGCACGCCGCGGTTCATCCTGCAGGACGGTGGCACGCCGTTAACGACCCTCCCCACCAGCAACGTGGTGGGCACCTACGCCCCCGAGCAGTCCCTGACCACCCTGCACGATGGCAGCGACCCCAACGGCGTGTGGACGCTGCGGATCTGCGATAGCTTCGGAGCGGACGTTGGCGATGTGCGCTTCGTGAAGGTGAACCTGATCCCCTGCCTGGCGCCGACGGCCAGCAGCAGCAGCACCAACGATTGCAGCACGGGCACCTACACGGCCAGCGTGAACGTGACCGCCCTGGGCACCAGCGCCAGCGTGGACATCACCAGCAGCGTGCACGGCACCCTCTTCACCGGTGTGGGCACGGGCCTCTACAGCAGCAACCCCACGACGCTGGGCACGCCCGAGACCATCACGGTGGTGGCCAGCAACCCGGCCTGCAACCTCACCTACACCTTCACCAACGCGGATAACGACAACGTCTGCCAAGCGGCCAATACGTTCGCGATCCCGGACGGTGGTTGCAGCACGCTGAACTTCCTGAACGTGCCGTTCTGCGTGAGCGACCCGGGCACGGCCCTGGGCACGGACGTGTTCGTGCAGAGCGTGGACCTGATCATCGCCCACACGTGGAACGATGACATGGACATCCAGCTGATCAACCCGAACGGCACGGCGGTGAACCTGGTGCTCGACCGCTTCGGCAGCGGCGACAACCTGGGCAACCCGACGCTCTGCCCCGGCGGCCTCTTCACCCTGCAGGCGGGCGGCGCGGCCCTGTCGAACACCGCCACCAGCAACGTGGTGGGCACCTTCGCCCCGGAACAGCCGCTGAGCACGCTGCACGATGCCAGCGACCCCAACGGCACCTGGACCCTTCGCGTGTGCGATGACACGAACTTCGGTACGGGTGATCTCCGTTTCGTGCGCGTGAACCTGGTGCCCTGCGAGGCCCCGGTGGCCGGTGGCCAGACGATCGTGCCCGCCTGCGGCACCAACGAGTACTTCATCGACGTGAACCTCACGAGCCTGGGCAGCAGCGCCAGCGTCGACCTCAGCAACAGCTACGACGCGAACGTGGTGACGGCCAATGCGACGGGCGTGTGGCAGGTGGGCCCCTTCCCCAGCGGCACCACGGTGACGGTGACCCTGGAGGCCTCGAACGCGCTGTGCGACGTGAACCTGGCGCCGCAGACCTACAACTGCCCGCCGCCGAACGATGCGTGCGGCGGTGCCATCGCGGTGAACTGCAACAGCATCACCAACGGCAACACCCAGTTCGCCACGTTGGATGCGGTGGGCACCTGCACCACGTCGTTGAACACGGCCCCGGGCGTGTGGTACACGGTGACCGGTACGGGCGGCGAGATCAAGGTGGCCCTGTGCGGATCGGCCTACGACACCAAGCTGGGCGTCTTCACGGGCACCTGCGGTTCGCTCGTTTGCCTGGAAGGCAATGACGACGACAACGGAACGAACGGCATCAACGTGTGCTCCAACGACCTGCACAGCAGCCTGAGCTTCCCGAGCACGAGCGGCACCACCTACTACATCCTGGTGACCGGCTTCAGCACGAACGCGGGCGCCTTCAGCCTGGAGGTGACCTGCGCGGGCAACAACCTGCCGCCCTGCCAGGACAATGAGGTGACGCTGAACCTGCGCACGGACGACTTCGGCTCGGAGACGAGCTGGAGCATCGTGCCCTTCGGCAACACGCTGCCGGTGTGCAGCGGCTCGGGCTATCCGAACAACGCGGACGTGACGGCCACCTGCTGCCTGATCGATGGCTGCTACGACCTGAACGTGTTCGACAGCTTCGGTGATGGCATCAGCCTGAGCACGCCCGCCGGCCTCGGTGGCTACAGCCTGGTGGATGGCCTGGGCAACCGGATCATCGACAACACGGCCGATGGTGACGACTTCACCTTCACCAGCAGCGCGGCCTCGCCGTTCTGCCTGCCGCTGGGCACGGACAAGCTGCTGTTCAGCAGCTGCGACCGCGAGGACTGGACCCCGAACGAGTTCGTGGTGGCGGCCGAGAACGCGGCCGTGAGCGCCGAGTGGACCGTGGGCGACCAGACGGACGATGGGTACCAGTTCTGGTTCTTCAACCCCGATGGTGGCTACAACCGCCGCATCTTCCGCAACCACGCCACCAGCGGCGGCTTCGGTCCCCCGAGCGCCACGCGTGCGTGCCATGTGAAGATCAGCAGCATGGTGACCGCCCCGGTGCCCTTCGATGTGCTGCTGAACGTGCGCGTGCGCAGCCGTGTGAACGGTACGTACAGCGAGTTCGGCCCGGCCTGCCGCTTCCTGATGCCGAGCACGCCTCCGGCCTGCCCGACCACGAGCCTGGTGAACAACCCCGGCAACCCGAACTTCAGCTGCGGGGTCACCCGCACCTTCGGTGGATCGGGCAAGGTGTACGCCAACCCGGTGGCCGGTGCCAACAAGTACCGCTGGCGCTTCGAGCGTGACGGCGGCGGCTTCACCCGCGTGATCGCCACCAACACCGCCACCCTGGTGCTGAACTGGCTGACCCAACCGCTGGTGGACGGCGACACCTACAACGTGACGGTGGCGGCCAGCTTCGACAACGGCGCCAACTACTGCGCCTACGGCCTGAGCTGCCAGGTGACGATCGACAACACGCCCGGCGCCCAGCCGCGCGCGATGGAGACCGCCAGCGGCTTCAGCCTGTACCCGAACCCGAACCGTGGCGACCAGGTGGTGCTGAACATCACCGACCTGCCCGAGAGCGAGGTGCTGGTGACCGTGGACATCGTGGACGTGTTCGGCAAGCGCGTGATGAGCCTCACCGAGGGCGCCCAGAACGGCAGCCTGAACCTGGTGCTCGCGCTGGACAACAGCCTCGCCAGTGGCCTCTACACCGTGCAGGTGACCGCCGGCGAACAGACCTTCACCGAGCGTCTGGTGATCAACAAGTAAGGAGCCCCGCTCCTGCTGAAGGGGAAGCCCCGGCCGATGGCCGGGGCTTCTTCGTTGCCGGCCAGGCATCACGAGATCCCGGGAGGTTCGGCGGTGGGCACGATCCAGACAAGCTCCTCACGCCCAAGGAGTTTCGATTCATTCAGGCGAACGACCATCCGATCTCATCGGAGTTTTTCACCATTTCGTCGGTAAAAAAATAGGGGTTCGTCGACGAAACCACTTGACAAGGACAGGTGCGCTGGGCCAGATTTGTCGGCCGGTTACGACATCCGTTCGGACCGGAACAAACGAACTCCCATGGCACACTTCGAACTCCTTCCCCGACCGGTGCTCCGGTCCTTGCGATCGCTGCTGGCGATCGCAGCGTGGCTGCTGCCCAGCTTGTGGGCGGCGGCGCAGGTCGCACAGACCTTCAACTCGTCCGGCAGCTTCACCCCGCCGGCCGGCGTCACCCAGGTGGTGGTGGAATGCTGGGGTGGTGGCGGCCGCGGTGGCACGCGCACCACGAACGGCCAGGGCGGCGGCGGCGGCGGCGGGGCCTATTCCCGCGCGCTGGTGGCCGTGACCCCAGGCACGCCCTACACGGTGACGGTGGGTGATGGCAGCACGGGTACCGGCCCCGGGGGCGACTCCTGGTTCGGTACCGCGGGCACGGTGATGGCCCAGGGCGGCACCAGCTGCGGCAATAACAGCTCCACGGGTGTTACAGGCGGCACGGCCGCAGCGTCGGTCGGCTCCGTGAAGTTCGATGGCGGCGACGGCGCGAACGGCGGCAACATCTTCATCACCCGGTGGGGCGGAGGCGGAGGCTCGAGCGCCGGGTATGGCGCAGCTGGCGCGAACGGTGTGCTCGGCACGGGCGGCACCGCGCCCGCAGGCGGCGGCAGCGGTGGAAACGGCCCCACCAGCCAGGCCAACGGCACGGACGGCACGGTCCCTGGTGGGGGCGGTGGTGGCGCGGTCCGGACCAGCAGTGGCACCCGCACGGGTGGCGCCGGCGCCGATGGTCTGGTGATCGTCACCTACTACACCCCCGGTGTCTGCATCAGCGGCACCAACGGCTTCAACACGATCCCGGACAATGGCTGCGGCGCCAGCCAGTTCATGCACGCCCCGATGCCGGTGACCGGCCTGCCCACCACCCTGGGCACCAACCCCGGCAACGCGCGCCTCACCAGTGTGGAGCTGATCGTGGCGCACACCTTCAACAGCGACCTGCGGGTCACCCTGACGAGCCCGGGCGGCCAGACGCGCAACCTGATCCTGAACCGCTTCGGCAACGGCGACAACCTGGGCAACCCGGGCGCCTGCCCCGGCACGGTGCTCACCTTGGCGGATGGTGGCTCGGCCCTGGTGAACACCAACACCAGCAACGTGGCCGGCACCTACCAGCCTGAACAGACCCTCTCCGGCTTCACCGGCGACCCCAACGGGGCCTGGGTGCTGAACATCTGCGACAATGCAGGCGCGGACGTGGGCCGCCTGGTGATGGCCCGCCTGAACTTCTGCACGGTGCCGCTGATCACGAGCTTCGGCTCCAACAGCCCGATCTGCGCCGGGGAGACCCTGACGCTGACCTCCGCGGCCACGGGTGATGCCCCCCTGGCCTACAGCTGGAGCGGCACGGGCACCTACGCGCCGAACAACAGCAGCGCGAACGTCTCGGTGACCGGCGCGGCCACGGGCAACTACACGGTGACGGTGAGCAACGCCTGCGGCACGGCGCAGCAGGTGATCCCGGTGACGGTGAACCCGCTGCCCACGATGAGCTGCCCGGCGAACATCACCGGCATCTGCAGCGCTGACGCGCCCTTCGCCCTCAGTGGCGCCACGCCCCTGGGCGGCACCTACAGCGGCACGGGTGTGAGCGGTGGCACGTTCGACCCCGGCGCGGCCGGCGCGGGCACGCACACCATCACCTACAGCTACACCGACGGCAACTCCTGCTCGAACAGCTGCACCTTCACCATCGATGTGACGCTGGCCACCACCTGGTACAGCGACCTGGCGGACGGCGACGGCCTGGGCGATCCGGGCAGCCCGCTCCTGGCCTGCAGCCAACCGGTGGGCTACGTGGCCGACAACACGGACGGCTGCCCCACGGTGAGCGGCACGGTCGGTGATGCCTGCAACGACGGCAACCCCTTCACCAGCGGCGACGTGCTGAACGGCAGCTGTGTCTGCACCGGCACCCCGGCCCCCTGCACCAACTGGAACCTGGCGATCGCCACGGACGCCAACGGTGGCGACGTGAGCTGGCAGCTGAAGGACGCCAACAGCCCCTTCATCCTGGCCAGCGGCAGCGGCCTCGCCAGCAACACCACGGTGAACAGCTCCTTCTGCGTGCCGGTGGGCGCCTGCTTCGAACTGACGGTGAACGATGCGGGCGGCAACGGCATCGCCGGTGGCGGCTGGGTGCTGACCAACGACCAGGGCGAACGGGTGATCGACAACACGGGCAATGGCGGCTGCTTCGGCAGCAGCAGCACCTCGGTGAACGAGAGCATCTGCAACGCTGTGGGCACGGACAAGCTGATGTTCAGCGACTGCGACAGGGAGGACCACCAGGCCGGCGGCAACGTCTTCGCCAGCGAGAACCCGGCGGTGAGCGCCCAATGGGGCATCGGCGACCAGACGGACGACGGCTACCAGTTCTGGTTCCAAGATCCGTGTGGCGGCTACAGCCGTCGGATCTTCCGCAACCACGCCACCAGCGGCGGCTTCGGCCCGGCCAATGCGCAGCGCGCGACCAAACTGGCCCTGGCCAGCATCGTCACCAACCCGTTGCCGCAGAACACCCTGCTGAACGTGCGGGTGCGGAGCCGGGTGAACGGAGTGGACAGCGACTGGGGTCCGGCCTGCCGCTTCCGCATCGCCACGGTGGCCTGCCCGCAGACCAAGCTCATCGACACGCCGAACCACATCAACTACAGCTGCAATGTGACGCGCATCTTCGGCGGCAGCGACAAAGTGAGCTGCTTCCCGGTGGCCGGCGCCAACAAATACCGGTTCCGGTTCGAGAACGCCGGTGAAGGCTACCTGCGCAACGTGACCAGCAACAGCGCCACGCTGGTGCTCAACTGGTTGACCCTGCCCCTGCAGAACGGCGTGAGCTATGACGTGCAGGCGCAGGCCAGCTTCGACGGCGGCCTTACCTACTGCCCGCTGGGCGCCACCTGCGTGGTGACCATCCTGAACCCGCCCGGCCAGAGCGGCCAGCGTGCGCTGGAGGTCACCGCCGGGGTTGACGAGCTCGCGCTGTGGCCGAACCCCACGGCGGACGGCGCCTTCGACATCCGCTGGAGCGGCCTGGCCGGGGACGTGAGCACGGTGGAGCTTGCGGTGATCGACCTGAGCGGCCGCATGATGGTGCAACAGCAGCTGCCGGTGGCCGACGGGCTGATGACGGCCCGGATCAGCCCGGATGCGGCGCTCACCAGCGGGGTGTACTTCGTGCGCCTCACCGCCGGTGATGTGCAACGCACCGAACGCCTTGTGGTGCGCTGATCAGCGGATCCACGAACAGCGAAGAGCCCCGGCCGAACGGTCGGGGCTCTTCGCTTTGTCACGCGTGGGCGCCTTGACGAAACCCCACCCGGACCATCGGCGTAGAAGGCCTGCCCGGAGGACCCATGCCTGTTCGGCATCAACGGCCCACGGACCCAGCAAACCAGCCTGCCATGGCACACATCTTCCCCGTCGAACCCCGGTCGCATCGTCGCCTCCGCCTTGCCTTGCCACCCGCCATCCTCCTATGGGTGGCCTTCATCCCGCTCCACTTGGCGGCGCAGGTGTCCACGAGCTACTCCTTCAGCCAAGCGGCCGGAACATACTCCGGCATCTCAGGCGGCACACAGCTCTGGGGCGGCTTCAATGGCACGTTCGACAACCAGGTCTCCAGTGCACAGACGATCCCGTCGTTCAACTTCAACGGCACGGTGTATACACAGATGTACGTATCCGCGAACGGGTTCATCACCTTCGGTTCGGCTCCCACAGGGACGAACTACACGCCGTTGAGCAGCAGTGAGGGATACGCCGGAGCGGTCAGCGCGTTCGGTGCGGACATAGAGAACCGCTCGGGATTCAATACACGCACCGTGCGCTGGGAGACCGTGGGCAATGAGGTGGTCATCCAGTGGGACGGGGTCCGGCGTCAGGGTCTGTCCGGCGAGTTTTTCTCGTTCCAAATCCGGTTGAACACGGCGAACGCGACGATCCAGATCGTCTACGGGAACGTGTCCAACCAGAACAGCTCGACGAGCTTCCAGCCGGAGGTAGGCCTTCGTGGTCCGAACAACCTGCTCCTGAGCAACCTGAACAACCGGCGCGTGGGCACCGGTGCGGAGAACTGGAGCACCAGCTTGGTAGGCAACGCGTTCAATAACACGATGCGCTTCACGAGCTCAGGAAGTCCGGACAAGGTCTGGAGCAGTGGCTTGACCTACACGTGGACACCTTGCACCGGGCCAAGCGTGAGCGTGACACCATCCGCCCCCTCCTACTGCCCGGGCGGCAGCGTGGCCCTTTCGGCCTCTGGAGCGAGCACCTACACCTGGTCGCCCGCCACGGGCCTCAGTGGCACCAGTGGGGCCAACGTCACCGCCGACCCCAGCACCACCACCACCTACACCATCACCGGCCTCAAGAGCGGGTGCCCCTTCCCGGGCACGGCGAACGTGACGGTGACCGTGCTGGACGGACCGACCGGGGTCAACGCCAACAGCTCGGCCGCTTCCGCGTGCGTGAACGGCACGGTGGACCTGACGGCGACCGGCAGCTACCCCGGCAGCATCCTGAGCCAGGACTTCAACAGCGGCGCCGGCGGATGGACCACGACGAACAGCTCCACAGGAGGGAACCCGGCTGATGCCGCCTGGACGCTGCGGCCGGACAACTACTTCTACAATGCCTCGAGCGGCAGCGACCCCACCTTCAGCAGCAACGACGACAGCCCGTTCTTCCTCAGCAACAG
>JADLBK010000066.1 GCA_020847755.1 Flavobacteriales bacterium
CCGCACCCCGGGCATGTACTGCCCGTTCACCGTGCTGGCCAACCCGCCCACGAACAGCCGGTCGTTCACCGGTAGGATCGAGAGCGGTCCATCCACCTCGCCCATGCCGTGCCACTGCCCGTTGGCCAGGTACACACCATCGCCCCAGGCCTCCACCCATTGATAGCCCCCGCAATAGGGGCCCAAAAAAAGCGTGTCGTGGAACCAGGCCATCGTGGGTACAGGGCATCCGGTCGACTCCAACGGCAATCCATCACCTCCGCCAAGTCCGGCGATGGACCAGTCTGCGCCATCCCAAGTGGCCAGACCCCGCGCCGGCAAACTGTCCTGACCACAATACCGGAACGAACCGGCCACGACCAACTCAGTAGAATCGGTTGTGAGTGTAAAAGAACGCGCGAACCAGTTCAAACCTCCATCCAAGGTTATCCACTGCCCCTTACATGGCAAACACAAGAGCAACGACACAAGGCCGACCGCTCGCGCCCTGTTCATTGCTTGACGAATCGAGCCAGCGAAACGCGACCGTCCCGATCCGCTGCACGCACCACGTAGATACCGGTGGACAGCTGAGCGACATCGATCTCGGTACTTCGGTGGGTGCGTGTGGCCTCGGTCCAGCACCGCCTTCCGCCCACATCGAACACCTCAACAGACTCCAGGTCCATGTCACTGGAGAGCCGGATGGTCATGGTGGTCATGGCCGGATCCGCGAGGGCCCGCTAGTTGTTCAGGATGGTGAGGTGACCGGTGAAGGGGCCTTCGCCACCTTCGACCACCACCTCGTAGAAATAGGTGCCATCGGGCACGTTGCGCCCATCCCAGGTGTTGCGGTAGTTGTTGGCCTCGAAGACCACCTGACCCCAGCGGTTGAAGACGCGCACCGTGTTCTGCCGGCTTTGGATGCCCTCGATCTCGAAGCGGTCGTTATGGCCGTCGCCGTTGGGGCTGAAGACGTTGGGGATGAGGATCTCGCAGTCCACCTCCACGTCCAGCGCGAGCGTCGCGGTCTGTCCGCAGGCATCGGTGGCGGTCACCGGATAGGTGCCATCCACATCGCCCGGCACCCACACGGTGGTGCCCGCGGTGCCATCGGCCCACAACAGGGCGATGGTGCCCGTTCCACCGGAGGCCGCGACCACCAGCACCAGGCTGTCCGTGCACTCGGCCAGCACGTCATCACCCAACAGGACCAACGGCTGCGGATCGGTGATGGTGAGGGACGCGCTCGCGGTCACCGTCTGCCCGCAGGCGTTGGTGAACGTGGCGGTGATGGTGGCGGTCTCGGTGCCGTCGGGCACTCCGTCGTTCAGCGCGTTCAGCGGCAGGTCGAACTGGTTGGTGCCGTTGGGGATGATGATGGACGCGGGCACGGTGCTGTGGTCGGTGCCGTTGGTGGCCGAGCCGCTCTGGACCAGCTGCACGGTGAGGTCGCCGGTGCTGCCCTGCGGCCGCGTCACACGCACCACCGTGGAATCGCAGCCCTCCACGAGGTCATCGGGGCCCACGATGCTCAGCGCGATGGGCGGCGGCGGGGTGAGCGTGATGGTGGCGACGGCCGTGTCCGGGGCCAGGCCGCAGGTGTCGGTGGCGATCACCGTGATGTCCTGCGCCGCGAACGCGGTGACGGTGATGGTGGCGCTCGTATCGCCGGTGCTCCACAGCAGGTCGTGGAAGCCGAAGCCCCCGGTGATCGTGGCCGTGAGGTCCACCGTCTCCCCGCAGGCCACGGTGGCGCCGCTGGTGGTCACCTGCAGTTCGGGTACGCTCTGGATGAAGAAGGTGTAGGTGACCTCGATCGGCTGGCCGTTGCAGCCGCCGGGCACCAGCAGGGTGATCTCGATGGTCTCATCGCCATCGCCGTCCACGGGCACGTTGAGCACAAAGGGGATGCGGCCCTGGCCGCCGGCGAAGAGCAGCGTGTCAGGCAATGCGGGGAAGTAGTCCACGCCGGGCGTGGAGGTGCCGCCGTAGCTCAGGAAGACCGTATCGGGCTGGCTGATGTCGCCCACCCGCACGAAGTTGAGGGTGACCGGGAAGCAGCTCTCGAAGACCACATCGCCGAACACGCCGGGGCCGGGCTGCAGCGTGGGGATGAAGGGGTTGCTGCTGAAGCTGCCGCCCTCCAGGAACACGCCGCTGTCCAGGGCCGAGTCGAAGGCATCGGCGATGGCGAGCTTGATGTGGTAGGTCTCGCCGCACGGCACGAGGGCCCGTGCGGTGAGCACCACGGTGAAGCCGTCGTACTGCACGGTGAGGCCGCCGGCGTTGTCGAAGTAGAAGCCGCTGTTGCTCTGCCAGTTCGGGTCCACCGCCGCACAGTTGGCGGGGTCGCCGAAGCTGCCGGCCGAACCGTTGTTCACCGTGTTGATGCCGATGGGCACGGAGGTTCCGGGGACCAGCGCGATGTTCTCGGCGTTGTTGCTGAAGGGCCCGTTGATGCCCGGACCGCTCAGGAAGAAGCCGAACACATCGTTGAAGGAGGAGCACACGTATTCGTTGTACTCCTCGCTGCCGAACACGAAGCGGAACTTCAGGGAGTCGCCGGCCGGCACGAAGTCGAACTCCAGCACGGCCTTGTCGTTCACGTTCTGCTGGGAGATGGTCTCCAGGTCGATGTCACCGGTGAAATCCGGCGAGGCCGGGCCCAGCGTGAGCCCATCGTTGTTGTTGGGACCGACCACCTCGGGGACGCTCCCGCTGCACATCACCAGTCCCTGGGCGATGTTCACATTGGAGTTGGTGCCGTCGAAGCTGCCGATCTGGTCGTTGATCACGTTGCCCGGCTGGCCATTGAAGGTCACGTTGCTCACCGTGATGCCACCGCCCAGCAGCACGTTCTGCACGAGCTGCTCCGGTGTCTGGGTGTTGTCCACGGTGATCTGTGCCGCCGCCACGGCGGGCAGCAGCAGGATGGCCACCAGCAGGCCACGATCGGTTCCTCGCCTCATGTCAGTTCTCCTGGATCGTGCCGCGGATGAGGGTCACGTGCCCGTAACCCTCCTGCGGCGGCATGTAATGGCCTTCGGCCTTGTACTTGTACACATAGACGCCGGTGGGCGCCATGTTGCCGTTCACCTTGCCGTCCCACACCGGCTCCTCGTCCGACGAGGCGAAGATCTGCTCGCCCCAGCGGTCGAAGATGGTCATCTCGTAGGAGGACACCATGTGGCTCACCGGCCCGAAGACCTCGTTGATGCCATCGCCATCCGGGGTGAAGGCATTGGGGAAGTGGATCTGCGCCGGCGGAATGATGTAGACCGAGTCGGTGGCGCGGCAGCCGTTGGCCGTCACGATCTCCAGGTGCACCCAGTGGTCCTCCATGTCGGTGTAGCTGTGCGACACCTGCTGCGTGCTGGCCTTGGTGCCATCACCGAGGTTCCAGAAGTAGTAGATGGGTTCGGGATAGGTGGCGGCGTCGAACTGCCAGTCGTCGATGCCCTCATTGGTCACCACGATGTCGGCCAGGGTGGGCTCCACGTCGATCTCCACCTGGGCGCTGCTGAACAGGCCGCATTCCTCGTACACGTTCACCACGTAGGTGGTGGCGCTCAACGGGTTCACCATCACCTCGGGGTCGGTGTGGGCCAGCAGCGGCCACTCGATCCGGTAGATCCCGGAGCCGCCGGTGATCTGGGCGCTCAACAGCAGGCTGTCGCCGTAGCAGATCACCTGGTCCTCGGTGAGGTCGATCAACAAGGGTTCGGGATGCGGGATGTAGGTGGCCACCACGGCACTGCCGGTATAGCCGCACTGGTCGCTGACCGTGAACGTGTACACCGCATCCGCGGGCACCGGCACGTCCGTGCTCGTCCCCGTGGCGATCACCGTGCCGTTGGCGTCCTCCCAGGTGTAGGTGTACACGCCGTTGCCTCCGGTGACGGAAGCGATCGAGATGGTGGTGGTGTCACCGACGCAGATGACGGTCGGGTCGCCGTTGGTGACGATCTCGATCGGCGGCAGCGGGGCCGTTGTGGTGAGCACGCTGTCCTGTGCGATGGAGCCGCAGCCATCGGTCACCGTGGTCACATAGTAGGTGGGCGGGCCGGCGTTCACGTTCACCGTGGCGGTGGAGCCCACCACCGTGGTGCCGGTGGTCCACTCGTATGTGAAGTTGCCATCACCGCCGGCCACGTTCAGCACGCTGAGGTCCGCATCGCCGAGGCAGGGAATGGCCGTGTCCGGCGTCAGCGTCAGCACCATCGGTGCATACACCGGCACGTCCACGGTGATGTCGACGGTGGCGGGCACGATGCTGCACGTATCGCTGACGGTGAAGGTGTAGGTGGTGGTCACTCCGGGCGAGACCGAGATCGTGGGGGTGGTCTCGCCGGTGCTCCAGCTGTAGTGGTAGTTGCCGGACCCGCCCGTGACCACAGGCGCCAGCAACTCGGTGAGGTTGCAATCGCTCTGGATGTTGCTGGCCTGCACATCCAGCGGTGGTGGCGAATCGATGTAGAAGTGGAACTCGGTCTGGATCTGGATCCCGGCGCACTGGATCAGCTGCTGGATCTGGATGATGATGGACTCGAGGCCGTCGGCGTCCTGCGGGATGGTGAGCAGGAAGGTGATGGCCGTGTCGCCGGGGTAGTAGATCAGCTGGCTGGGGAAGGCCGGGCTGTAGTCCACACCCGGCGTGGCGGTGCCCAGGATGGCGAGGTTCACCGTGTCCGTCGTGGAGGTGTCGCCCATGCGGTAGAAGGTGAAATCCACCAGCCCGCAGCCCTCCAGCATCGTGCTGTCGTTCACCAGCACCCCGCTCACCAGGTCGGGCACCACCTGTCCGGTGCTCACGAAGCTGCCCGCCTCCAGGAACACGCCGCTGTCGAAGGCGGTGTCGCCCCCGTCCGCGATCGCGATCTTGATGTGGTACGTCTGGCCGCAGACGACCTCGGCACGGGCGGTCAGTACCACGGTCATGCCGTCGTACTGCACCGTGGTGCCGTTGGCGTTGGAACTGTAGTAGATGTTGTTGTTCATCCAGTTCGGGTCCAGCGCGGCACAGTTGGAGGCGGTGCCGTTGGTGCCCACGGTCCCGTTGTTCACGGTATTGATCGACACAGGGACCTGGGTGCCCGGCACCAGGGCGATGTTGATCGCGTTGTTGGTGAAGGGTCCCGTGATCCCGGGGCCGCTGAGGAAGAAGCCGAACACGTCGTTCACCGTGCCGCAGACATATTCATCGTATTCCTCGGAGCCGAAGACGTAGTTGAACTTGAGCGAATCCCCGGTGGGGATGAAGTCGAACTCCAGGATGGCGGCATCGTGGGTCGCCACCCCGCTCAGCTGGTCCAGGTCCGGATCGTTGAAGCCCCAGTTGCCGCCTCCGGCCGAGCCGCTGCCGATGTTGTTGGGGCCGATGGCGAAGGTGACATCCCCTGATCCCATGATCATGCCGGCGGCCAGGCCCACATTGGAGGCCGTGCCGTCGAACTCGCCGGCTTGGGGGTTGATCGTGTTGGCCGGTAATCCGTTGAAGGTGAAGTTGCTGGCCGTCACCCCGCCGCCGAGGAGCACGTTCTGCACCAGCTGGGCCGGGGTCTGGGTATTGGTGACCACCAACTGGGCGGCGGCACCCACGGGAAGCAGGGCGCAGAGTGCGAGAAGGGTGCGGTTCATCGGGGCCATGGCGGGTGGAAAAAGCCTTGAAAATTAAGCCTTGACGACCACATGACTGCCTGAGGCTCCGATCCGTTGCCCGACGGGCATCCGGAAAGGACGAGGGCTTACTCCGAGGCGATGTCCTGGCCCAGCAGGGTCACCGACCCGATGCCCTTGGTGGAGGGGAAGCGCAGACCCTTGGCCTGGTACTGGTACACGTAGACCCCGGTGGGGCAGGGCTGGCCGTTGGCGAAGCGGCCATCCCAGGTGCGGCCGAGCTCCTCGGTGGTGAAGACCACGGCACCCCAGCGGTCGAAGATGGTGTAGGTCAGTTCGGTAAGTGCGTAGCCCACGGGGCTCCATGCGTCGTTGATGCCGTCCCCATCCGGGGTGAAGGCATTGGGGATGAAGAGCTGCGCGGAGGGCTGCATGAACACCGAGTCCACATCGGTGCATCCGGCAGGCGTGGTGGCCGTCACCGTGGCCCAGTACTGGTCGCCATCGGCGAATGTGTTCTCCACGGTGGCCCCGAAGGCCTGGGCGCCCGTGCTGAAGGTCCAGTGGAAGGACTCAGCGCCGGGCAGGCACTGGGCCGTGAAGCGGAACTCATCCCCGCCGAGCTCGCTCACGGTGATGTCCACCACCGGGATCTCCACCACCACGGTCACCGCCCCGGAAGCGCTGGCCCCGCAGGCATCGGTCACCGTCACCGTCAGCGTGGTGTCGCCTTGCGGGAACACCGTCACCGCAGCGGTGGTATCTCCCGAAGGCTGCCAGAGGAAGGTGTAGTCCCCTCCCCCGCCCGCACCGCCGGCGGTCACCGTGGCACTGCCGCCTTCGCAGGCCACGGCCGTGGTGGGCAGCAGCAGCTCCAGAGGCGCCGGAGCATCCACCACCACGGTGGCGCTGGTCTGCTGGCCGCAGTTGTCGGCCACCTCCAGGGTGTAGGTGGCATCGCCGGTCACCGGCACGGTGAGGCTGGACCCGGAACCGACGGTGTTGCCGGCGTCATCGGTCCAGGTGTAGGTGTACTGTCCATCGCCACCAGTGACACCGGGGGTCAGGGTCGCCGCATCACCCAGGCAGGGCACGGTGTAGGGGCCACCGGGGGTGATCGTCAGCGTGGGCATGTTCGGCGGGCTCACCTGCACGGTGGCCGAGCCCGAGCCGCCGCAGGCATCCTGCACGGTGATCACATAGGCCCCCGGCGAGCCGGCGGGCACGTTCAGGCTGGTGCCGTTGCCCTGGTTGGTGCCGTTCAGGGTCCAGGCGTACGTGTAAGGGACCACGCCACCGGTCACGTTCAGCACCTCCAACAGCACGCTGCCCTGGCAGGGCAGCTCCACGTCCGGCGAGGCGGTGACGGCCAGCACGGCCGGGGGCAGCACCGTTACCGTGATGGTGCCTTGCTGCACACCGGCGCAGTTGTCGTTCACGGTCACCGTGTAGGTACCCGGGGCGGTGGCGTCCACCGGGATGGTGGTGCCCGTGCCCACCGCATTGCCGTTCAGGGTCCAGCTGTAGGTGAACGGAGGCGTTCCACCCGCGACGTTCAGCACACTGAGGTCGGCGGTGCCCAGGCAGTTGAGGGTCACATCCGGGCTCAGGGTGAGGGTCATGGGCGGGCTCACCGGGGCGCCGACCACGACGCTCTCCTGCACGGTACCCGCGCAGTTGTCATTCACCGTGAGCACGTAGGTGCCAGGTGCCGTGTTGGGCACGGTGATCGAGGTGCCGTTGCCCACGGGAGCGCCGTTGAGCGTCCACGCGTAGGTGAAGGGCGCGGTACCGCCCGTGAGGCTCAGCACCTCCAGGTCCACCGAACCGCTGCAGGGCAGGTTGAGGGCCGGGGTCACCGTCAGGTTCATGGCCGGGCTGACCGGGGCGCCCACCACGACGCTCTCCTGCACGGACCCCCCGCAGTTGTCATTCACCGTGAGCACGTAGGTGCCAGGTGCCGTGTTGGGCACGGTGATCGAGGTGCCGTTGCCTACGGGAGCGCCGTTGAGCGTCCACGCGTAGGTGAAGGGCGCGGTACCGCCCGTGAGGCTCAGCACCTCCAGGTCCACCGAACCGCTGCAGGGCAGGTTGAGGTCCGGGGTCACCGTCAGGTTCATGGCCGGGCTGATCGGGGCGCCCACCACCACAGGCTCCTGCACCACCGCGCCACAGCCGTCGGTCACCGTGGCCACATAGGTGCCTTGCTGACCCGGGCCCACGGTGATGGTCTGGTTGGCGCTCACGAAGTTGCCGTTCAAGGTCCACTCGTAGGTGTAGGGCGGGGTGCCCCCGTTGACGTTCAGGATGCTGATGTCCACCGAGCCGCTGCACGGCAGGTTCACGTCGGGTGAGGCGTTCACCACCGGTTGGGCGCTGGCGAAGCTGCCGCCCTCCAGGAACACGGCCGAATCGTAGATCTCGTCGCCACCGTCGCCGATCGCCAGCTTGATGTGGTAGGTCTGGCCGCACTGCACCTGGGCACCGGCGGTGAGCACAGAGGTCATCCCATCGTAGGTGATGGTGTTGCCGAACAGGTTATCCACGTAATAGGCGCTGTTGGCCACCCAGTTGGGGTCGGCGGCCGCACAGTTGAAGGGGTCGCAACCGTTCATGGGATCGCCTGCCGACCCACCATTGAGGGTGTTGATGGTCACTGGAACGCCGGTGCCGGGGATCTGGGCCAGGTTGATCGCATTGTTGCTGAACGGGCCGTTGATGCCCGGACCGCTGAGGAAGAAGCCGAAGGCATCGTTCACCAGCGCGCACACATACTCCGGATACTCCTCCGAGGCGAACACGAAGCGGAACTCGATGGAGTTGCCGGTGGGCACGAAGTCGAACTCCAGCACCGTGGCGTCGTTGATCGCCACACCCGAAAGCAACGCCAGGTCCGGGTCGGTGCCGGTGAACAGGCCGGTGCTGGCGAAGGTCATGTCGCCCATGCCGGGGGCGTCATTGACGAAGCCGGTGGACAGGATGATGCCGGAGGCCAAGCCCAGGTTGGTGCCATTGGCCGTGAACGCGCCGCAGCCGGGTTGTCCACCGGGAGCGCCGAACATGCCGTTGAACTGCACGTTGTTGGCCACCACCCCACCGCCCAGGAGGGTGCTCTGCACCAGGTTCTGGGGCGTGGGGGCGTTGTTGATCAGCAGCTGGGCGCCGGCGGGCAGCGTGGCGAGACCGATCAGGAGGGAGAGGAGAGCGCGGGTCATGGGGTGGGGGTCGTTCGTGGGGCGAAACAAGCGCCCCCTGGACAGGCGGGGCAGTAAGCCCGAGCAAGTGGTGGGGGGGATCGCGCAGGCGGCGGGCGGCTATCTTTCGGGCCCATTTACCCACTGCGAAGTTCCGCCACGATCGCGCGTGGGTCAAATACCGAAATGTCGTGAAGGACCTCCTCGCCTACGTCGATGCCCACCAGGACCGCTACCTGGCCGAACTGATGGACCTGCTGCGCATCCCCAGCGTCAGCGCCGACCCCAAATACAAGGCCGATGTGCAGCGCTGCGCCGAGGCCGTCAAGCAGCGCCTGGTGGAGGCCGGAGTGGACCGCGCAGAGATCTGCCCCACGGCCGGCCACCCCATCGTGTACGGCGAGAAGATCGTGGACCCCGCCAAGCCCACCGTGCTGGTGTACGGTCACTACGACGTGCAGCCGCCCGACCCGCTGGACCTGTGGACCTCCCCGCCCTTCGAACCGGTGATCAAGGACGGGGTCATCTACGCCCGCGGCAGCGCCGACGACAAGGGCCAGTTCTACATGCACGTGAAGGCGGTGGAGGCCATGCTGCACAACGGCGGGCTGCCGTGCAACGTGAAGTTCATGATCGAGGGCGAGGAGGAGGTGGGCAGCGACAACCTCGGGGTGTTCGTCAAGGCCAACAAGGAGCGCCTGAAGGCCGACGTGGTGCTGATCAGCGACACGGCCATGATCGCCAACGACGTGCCCAGCATCAATACCGGTCTGCGCGGGCTCAGCTACCTCGAGGTGGAGGTCACCGGGCCGAACCGCGACCTGCACAGCGGGGTGTACGGCGGGGCGGTGGCCAACCCGATCAATGCGCTCTGCGAGATGATCGCCAGCCTTCACGATGCGGACCGGCGCATCACGATCCCGGGCTTCTATGATGCGGTGCGTGAACTGAGCGCCGCCGAGCGCAAGGCCCTGGCCGAGGCCCCGTTCGATGAGGAGGCCTACAAGAAGGACCTGGCCATCGATGCGGTGCGCGGCGAGAAGGGATACAGCACCGAGGAGCGCAGCAGCATCCGCCCCACGCTGGATGTCAACGGCATCTGGGGCGGCTACATCGGCGAGGGCGCCAAGACGGTGCTGCCATCGAAGGCCTTCGCCAAGATCAGCATGCGCCTGGTGCCCGACCAGAAGAGCGAGGCCATCACCCGTCTGTTCCAAGACCACTTCATGCGTATCGCCCCGCCCGGTGTCACGGTGAAGGTGCGGCCCCATCACGGAGGCGAGGCCGTGGTGACGCCCATCGATTCGGTGGCCTACCGCGCCGCCAGCAAGGCCATGGAGGAGGCCTTCGGCAAGACCCCGATCCCCACGCGCGGTGGCGGTAGCATCCCCATCGTGGCCTTGTTCGAGGCCGAACTGGGCTTGAAGACGGTGCTGTTCGGCTTCGGGCTCGACTCGGACAACATCCACAGCCCCGACGAGCACTACGGGGTCTTCAACTACATGATGGGCATTCGCACGATCCCGCGCTTCTTCCACCACTACGCCGCCCTGATGAACGGGCACGCGTGAGCGCGGCACGACCGTTGTCGGGCAGGGCCATGGTCCGCTGGAGCGCTGTGCCGATGCTGCTGATGGGCATGGCCTCGCTGGCCGGGTGCACCGCGTACCGGGAGGTGACGGTGGACAGCGTCGAGAACGTCCGGTTGGCGGGCATGGACGCCCAAGGCATGGCCCTGCGGGTGGACGTGCGGGTCAACAACCCCAACCGATACCGGATCCGGGTGCACGAACCCGAGCTCGACCTGTACCTGAACGACACCCGCATCGGGACGGCCGTGCTGGACACGCCCCTGACGGTGCCCGCGCAAAGCACCTCCACGGTGCGCATCCCCCTGCATGCGCGGGTGGAGGGCGGTCCGCTGCTGGTGATGGGGCTGGGGATGCTGCTGGGCGACCGGCCGGTGCTCCGGGCCGAGGGCACCGTGGGCGCCCGCGCCGGGCTGGTGCGGAAGCGGGTCCCGATCCGGCTGGAGGCCCCGCTCCAACGATGACGCACCGCTCCGCACGGCAGGCTGTTGACGAGGTGCGCGGCATGCGGCGCCCCGGCGCCCCGGCACCGGCCTTTCTTTGAACCCATGACCCACCACCTGCTCATCCCCTGCTGCGCGGCCCTGCTGCTGTCCGCCGGGGGGTGCGGGAGCGGTGGCACCGACGACCCCGGATCCATGAACGACAGCACCGCGCACCGACACACCAACCGCCTGATCCACGAGTCGAGCCCCTACCTGCTGCAGCACGCGCACAACCCGGTCGACTGGTTCCCCTGGGGGCAGGAAGCCTTCGATTCGGCGCGCGCGCAGAACAAGCTGGTGCTGATCAGCGTGGGCTACAGCAGCTGCCACTGGTGCCACGTGATGGAGCGCGAGAGCTTCGAGAACGACAGCATCGCCGAACTGATGAACGAGCGGTTCATCTGCATCAAGGTGGACCGCGAGGAGCGCCCCGACGTGGACCAGGTGTACATGGGTGCCGTGCAGCTCATGACCGGAAGGGGCGGCTGGCCACTGAACTGCTTCGCACTGCCCGATGGGCGGCCGGTGTACGGGGGCACCTACTTCGCCCCGGCGCAGTGGCGCCAGCTGCTGCAGGACCTGGGCACCACCTGGGTCCAGGAGCCCGAACGGGTGCGCAGCTACGCCGACCGCCTGCAGCAGGGCCTCGCCGAGCTCGACCTCGTGGTGCTCAACGAGGACCCGGCGCCGTTCTCCCGCAAGGAGCTCGACCGCTTTGTGGACGTGTGGGAGAAGCAGTTCGACAACGAGCATGGCGGGCCCGACCGCGCGCCGAAGTTCCCCATGCCCAACAACTACCTGTTCCTGCTGCAGCAGGCCTGGCTCACGAACGACCCGGCGCTGAAGGCCCACGTGAAGCTCACCCTGGACCGCATGGCACGCGGTGGCCTCTTCGACCAGGTGGGGGGCGGCTTCGCACGCTACAGCACCGACGTCCTGTGGAAGGTGCCGCACTTCGAGAAGATGCTCTACGACAACGCGCAGCTCGTGAGCCTCTACTGCCAGGCGTGGAAGGCCTATGGCGATCCGGAACACCGGCGGGTGGTGGAGCGCACGCTGGCGTTCCTGGAGCGCGAGATGCGTTCCCCGGAAGGGGCCTACTACAGCGCGCTCGACGCCGACAGCGAGGGCGAGGAGGGCCGTTTCTATGTGTGGACCGACGAGGAGCTGCGCACCGCCCTCGGCACCGACCACGAGCTGGCCGCGAAGCTCTACGCCGTGGGCGGGGACGGGCTCTGGGAGCACGGCCGCAACATCCTGCTGCGCCCGGTGGACGACAGCACCTTCGCGCAACGCAACGGCATCGATCCCGCAACGCTGCGAACACGCATCGATGCGATCAACGCCCGGCTGTTGGAGGCCCGGGAACGCCGCGAGCGGCCCGGGCTCGACGACAAGGCGCTGGTGAGCTGGAACGCGCTCACCGTGCAGGCCTATGCCGATGCCTACGAAGCGTTCGGCACACCGGCCTACCTGGAGCAGGCGAAGCGCACGATGGCCCTCTTGCTCGGCCCGTGCCGACGACCCGACGGCGGCCTGTGGCACAGCTACAAGAACGGCAAGGCCACCATCAACGGCTACCTGGAGGACTACTGCTTCACCATCGAGGCCCTGCTGGCGCTGTACGGTGTCACCTTCGACGAGGCGCATGTCCGCGAGGCTGAGAAGCTCGCCGAGTACGCGATCGCCCACTTCCACGACAGCACCAGTGCCATGTTCCACTTCACCAGCGACCTGGACCCGCCGCTGGTGGCGCGCCGCAAGGAGGTGAACGACAACGTGACCCCCGCCTCCAACAGCAGCATGGCCAAGGGGCTCTTCCTGCTCGGGCACCTGCTCGACCGTCCGCGCTACCTCGCCCTCAGCGAGCAGATGCTGCAGAACGTGAAGGGGCAGATGGACAGCTATCCGGGGGGATACAGCAACTGGGCGCTGCTGATGCAGGCGCACGTGTTCCCCTTCCACGAGATCGCCATCACCGGTCCCGAGGCCGGTGCGCTGCGGCTCGGCTTCGGCCGGCATCACGTGCCGAACGCGCTGTTCCTGGGCACCACCGCCGGATCGGCGCTGCCCCTGTTGGAAGGCAAGCTGTTGGCCGGTGCGTCCACCATTTACGTGTGCCAGAACAAGACCTGCCGGATGCCGGTGGGCACGGTGGAGGAGGCCCTGCGGCAGCTGCGATGAGGTGGATCTGGTCCTTCACCATCCTGCTGCCGATGACCACGGCGGCACAGATGCTTCGCGTGGCCCCAACGGAGCGCGATGTCGAACATCCCTCCTGGGACCCTGCGTTCATCAAACGCAATGGCATCACGGCCATCACCGGGGTGCCTTCGGTGAAACCGGACGGGCGGCCCATGCGCGAGCTGCCCGAACGGCTGCTCCACCGCTTCGACGGGGAAGGCCGCCTGGTGTACAGCAACAGCACGCGCGGACGGCCTGGTACGGGACTGGACACGACGTCGGTGGCCTGGACCTACGACGACGCCGGCCGCGCGGTGGCCCAGTTGCGCACTGACCTGGCCGGGCACTACCTGCTGGAGACCACGCTGGACAGCCTCGGACGACCGGTGAGCGAGACGTACGTGCGCGTGGCCAACACCGGGCCCGACCGCTACCGGTTCCAGCCGGGCGAGCGCACCGTGATCAGCGATGAGCGGTACGCCTACCGCACTGAGAGCGATACCGCCTGGGTGCGGGAATACCGCAACAACCTCGGCCTGCCCTACCGCGAGCAACGCCACGCGAGCGACCAATGGGGCTACCTGCGGAGCATCGAGGACCGCTACCTGGTGAGCGGTCGGCGTTCGCGTGTGAGCTTCCGCTACGATGAGAAGGGCCGGCTGGCCGAGCGGATCGTGCGGCCCGACCTGCGCGAGGCCCGAAGCACCACCGAGACCTTCCGGTACGATACGGCCGGCAACCTCACCACCCTCGAGGTGTACCACGATGAGCGACACGTGCGCCACGAGGAGTTCCTCTACGAGGAGCACACCATGTTCCTCAAGGCGCGGCTCACCAAGGACATGGCCACCGGCCAGATCCATGTGGTCCGCTATCATACCGAACGAAGATGACACGGCACACCGCTTCCCTCCTGTTGGCGTTCACGTTGATGTTCGGTGCGGGAAGCGTTCGTGCGCAACAGGCGCTCGTGCGCTGGGCATACGGACCTCTGGCCCGTCCGGGTGATGCGGCCTTCGTGGTCGAGGGCGGGGCCATCCACACGGCCAGCGGGCCGTTCGGCACGCGCGGACCCTGCGTGTACCTGATCGAAGGCGACCGCGTGTTCCGCAGCGCCGATGGCAACTGGGCACGCGGCGAGTGCGCCTACATCCTCGATGGTCCGGGGCTGGTGCACGCCAGTGGGCCGATGTGCTCGCGCGGCACCTGCGCGCTCGTGGCCGATGGGCCTGCGGTGTTCCGCAGCGACGGTGCCTTCTGCAGCAAGGCCGAGGCGGCCTTCCGCATCGAGGGCAACGCGGTGTTCCTGGCGGACGGGGCCTTCGCACGCAAGGGCGACGCCATCCTGGTGATCGAAGGGGAACTGAGCCCCGCTGCGCTGCTGGTGATCCTGGCCGCAATGTGACCCGCTCAGGTGCGCGGCTTCGTCACGCCGGCCTCCTTGCCGTACAGGGGGACCAGGTAGGCCAGGTCGTCCACCGCACCCGCGCGCAACCGCTCCTCCGCAACGCCGAGCAAGGCCCGCGCCCAAGGACGGATCCCCGGCATGTGCTCCACACCCGCCGTCGCGGCCCAAAGCGCCGACGCTTTGTCCGCGCCATCGCCGAAGACCAGCGCTGCTCCGAGCCCCGCCGCCCATTCAGCCTCCAGCACGCGCGGCTCCGGCGCGCCCAAGGGCCGGCCGTCCGCGGTGAAGGGCGCGGTGAACACCTCCATCCGCCGCGCATCGATCATGGGATGGCGCACGGGTCCGGGTTCCAGCGCGGCACCCAGGGCATGCAGTGCGGCGGTCAACACCTCGAGGGTGCCCACACCGATGATCGGGCGGCCCAAGGCATGGGCGTAGCCTTTGGCGGCACTGAGCCCGATGCGAAGGCCGGTGTAGCTGCCCGGCCCGATGCCCACGGCCAAGGCGTCGAGCGCGGCGAAGCCCTCGCCCGCCTCGCGCATCACCTCCTCCGCAAGCACATGCAGGCGCTCGGCATGGATGAATCCTTCGCCCTCCTCGTTGCGCTCGGCCAGCAGGGCGCCGTCGCGCCCCACCGCCACCGAACACAGGTGTGTGGAGGTCTCGATGGCAAGCACCAGGCCCATGGCTCAGAGCGTGAGGGGCAGTCCCTGCAGGATGTCGAGCAGCTTCACGGCGAGCACGTAGCTGTACTTGGCCGTGATGCGGTCGGCGGTGGCGCGCTGCAGATCGTTGCGGGCGGTGTTCAGCTCGAGCGCGTTGGTGGCACCCTGCTCATAGCGCGCCTCGGCGAAGCGCAGGTTCTCCTCGGCGGCCTCCACGCTGCGTTGGGCGGCCTGGTACTGGGTGTAGGCCGCGCGCTGTGCCAGGATCGCGTCCTGCACGTCGCGGCGCCGGCGGTCGCGCACGTTCACCACATCCAGCTCCGCCCGCTCCTGCTGGATGCGCGCCTGGCTGACGGCCAGCTCGGTGCGGCGGTTGTTGAAGATGGGCAGCGAAAGGGTGAGGCCGAGCGATTCGTTGAGGTTGTCGTCCAGCTGCTTGCCGAAGGGCCGCACCTGGGTCTCGAAGTCCACGTTGGGGATGAACACGGCCTCATTGCTCTCTGTGAAGCCGATCTGCTCCGGAGGGCCGACGATGGGATCGCCGATGGCCTCGAAGTTGCGCCCGGAGTAACCGGTGCCGGCCGAGGCGTTGAACGAGAGCACCGGATAGCTGCCGGCCCGGGCGATGGCCACGCCGCGCTCGGCGCTCGAGGCGCGCAGTTCCGCCTGGCGGTACAAGGGGTCCTGCGCGAGCACGGCCGCCAGGACGGTCTCCACATCGGCGGTGGGCTCGGCCACGCTCATCGCGGAGAGGGCCGGGCTGGTCACGGAGAACCCGCGCAATTCGTCCGAGGTGAGCTGCAGGGTCTGCGCCAGCTGGAGCAACGCCTGTTCGCGGCGGTTGCGCAGATCCACGAGCGTGAACTCCTGCTGGGCCTGCTGCGACCGGAGGTTGATCAGTTCGGACCGCGCGTTCCGCCCGGCATCGACCAGGGCCTGCATGCGCTCGGTCTGCTGGCTGGTGCTGGCCAGCTGGGCCTCGGCCGCCCGGATGCGCTCCTCGGCGCTCAGCACCTCGATGAACTGCTGCGCCACGGTGCTGCGCACATCGTTGCGCACCGCATCGCCCGCCTCCTGCGCCGCCTCCAGGTCGAGCCCGGCACGGCGCCGCTCGTTGTGCAACCGAAGCCCGTTGAACACGGTGAGATCGCTGCTCAGGAAGAAGTTGTTGGTGCGCACCCGGTCGGTGGCGAAGGTGTTGGTGAAGCGGTCGATCACCCGGCCGTAGTTGTATCCGTGGGTGGCCCCTCCGTTCAGGTCGGGAAAGAAGCTCCAGAACGACTGTTCCCGTGTGCGGTCGGCGAGCTCGGTGTCCAGCAGAGCGCCGCGCAGGGTGAGGTTCCGCTCCTCGGCACGCGCGACGCATTGCTCAAGGGTCCAGGCGGATTGGGCGTGCACCAAGTGCACGACCAGCAGAAGCAACGGGGCGATGGATCGCATGTCCGCCACCCGGCTGCATCGGAACAGCGGGCGGTACGGACAAAAATACCCGGGGGTGACGGGGGAAGAGGGACGAACGGATGAACGGTGATGGACGGGGGCGAGCGGTGGGGCTCAGTTGCCCACCACCTTCACCTCCAC
>JADLBK010000067.1 GCA_020847755.1 Flavobacteriales bacterium
TCCAACGACCGCGGCGGCTCGTAGGTGATGCCTGCGAAGAACAGCTCCTGGTCCGACCGCAGGTGGAGGCGCTCGCGCCAACGGGCCTGTTCCTCCGCCGAGGGCCGCTCCGCGCATTTGGTCACCATCACGAGCTGTGCGGCCCGCGCCCTGCACCGCAGGTCGCGCAGGGTCCCTGCCGGCACCAGCGCATCGTCGCAGTAGGGGCGCTGGGCGGTGGTGAGCAGGATGTTGAGCCCCGCATCCAGACGGCGGTGCTGCAGCGCGTCGTCCAGCACCACGGCCCTCACGGCGGGCACGGCCTGTTCGATGTGCGCGATGGCCGTCACCCGGTCCGCGCCCACGAACACCCGGACGTCGGGGAACTTCCGCTTCACCTGCAGGGGCTCGTCGCCGCTGTGTTCCGCGGTGTCGCCGACCGCCACTTCGTGGATGTCCGTCCCTGACCGGCCATAGCCCCGGCTCAGGGTGGCCAGCGGCCGCACGTCGTGCAGCGTGCGCAGCACCAGTTCCAGCATGGGCGTCTTGCCCGTTCCGCCCAGGGCGAGGTTGCCGATGGCGATGGTGGGCACGGCCGGGCGTGTGCTCCGCAGCAGGCCGGCATCATAGAGCGCATGGCGCAGCCGGAGCACGGCGGCGGTGGGCCAGGAGAGGGGGGCGAGGATGGATCGCATGCCGTTCCCGGTGCAGTGGGCGGTTCGCATGCAAAGCAACGCACCACGATGTGAGATCGGCCAGATCGGGCGCGCGACTTTCCCATACCTTCGATATGCATCCCTTCACCCCCTTCCCCATGCGCACGCTTCGCCACCCATGGGTTCTGCTCTTTGTGCTCCTCGTCGCACCGACGGTCCTGGTGGCCCAGCCGCCGATGGTGACCAAGTACCTGTATGAGTTCGACACGCTTGGCTCCGGCCACCCCAACGACCTGATCAACGACCAGCCAGCGCTGCTGAAGGCTGCCGCCTTCTTCCAGGCTCGTGGTGGCTACGGCACCCTGATCCTGGAGGGGGGCGAGTACATCGTGGGCGTGCAGGAGCTGTACTGGGCCACCGACCCGCTGCCCGGGCCGGACTGGATCGACCGGTACTACTCGGAAGGGTCGATCCAGGGCAGCTCACGGCGGTCGGCACCACGGGCTATGCGGCCCTGGACGTGCATCACACCGCGGTGGACCTCACCGGCGGCGGGAACGTCATCCACCACATGAGCAACGGCATTGTGGCCCACCAGAGCGATGTGCAGGTGAGCGGCTGGCGCATGCAGCACATTCAGCCTGACACGGTCTACACCCTCACCGGCAACGGCGCAGGCATCTACGCCCGGGGCGAGGCGGGCTTCCACACCCTGCGGCAACAGGGCTACGGCAGCACCGGCACCCCCAGCTTGAACGCCTGCCGCTGGGGCATCTACACGGAGTATATGAACGTCTACAGCACGGACAACCTCATGCTGGACATGGGCACCGCCTACCGCGTGGATCGCAGCGGCTACCGCGAGGTGGACATCCTGAACAACACGGTGCAGGCGCACCGCCACGGCATGGAGCTGCGGGCCAACGACGGCGCGGCGCACATTCTGGTGCAGGGCAACGACATCACCTTCGGCGATGCCGAGTGCCCCACCTGCAAGGGCTTCTCGGCCATCCTGGTCACCGAGGGCAACTACGCGGCGGCCGACTCGCGCATATTGAACAACAGCATGCACTTCCTGAACGCGCCCACCTCGCGCTTCGGCATCGGGCTGGTGGCCGCCGATGGCTGGCTGGTGGCGGAGAACACGCTGTGGATGGTGAGCAACGCCCACAACCGCACGGGCATCCAGCTGGAGGGCTGCCGGGCCACAGAGGTGAGTTGCAACCAGATCAGCAGCAGCGACACCGGCTACCCCATCGCCGCACAAAGCGCTATCCGCAACATGATGGGGAGCCAGCCCCTGATCAGCTGCAACGAGATGGACCGCACGGCCAACGGCATCCTCTTCAACGGCGTGGCCTACAACACCGATGTACGTGGCAACTTCTTCCACAACCACAAGTGGGCGTTGCATTTGGATGGTACTGCGGTGATCGGTCTGCAAGAACTAAAAGGGAACCTGTGGTACAACGCCGCTGGTGCTGGTGGGGTTTGCGCCTTGTATGAGGACACGATCAATGCCCCGAACTTCCCTTTCCGCTACAACCCGGCCATCATCAGTGGAGGCAATACACAACCTCCATCGGTATCTCCCAACGGCTGGTTCAGCGTTCTCTTTGGTGCGAACTACGATTGCGCCGACCACCACGGCATGGATTACTGCAGCCAGTTCGAGGGAGAACGGGACAACGAGCGCCTGACCGGACTGGATGTGCGGCTGGCGAACGATAGTTTAGAGAATGACCCTTACACGGATGAATCGAAATGGATGCTCAAAAGCGGGTTGTACAAGAAACTCGACGAGAACCCGGAGTTGCAGGATAGTTTGCAAGTGATGGCCGATCTCTATGATGAGATGCAAGGCAGCACCACTTCGACCTTCAAGGGGATCGACGACAGCCAACAGGCCCTGTACGATTTGGACAGCAACGTGGTGGTGCAATTACGGGCCAACAGCGCGCAGATCGGCAGTCTGGCCATGCTCGTGCAGGGAGATTTGGAGCAGTTGGGTGAAAGCAACCTGACATTCGCACAACGGGAGGCTATTCTTGCGGGGTTGAACGGCTATCGAGAAGACATCCGGGACTTGTCCGCGTGGAGCACGGCGATACTACAAGCAGTATCCAGTTCCAAGGAGCAAAGCGCTCATACCGTTCAGGTCACGAACACCGGTATTGCGATAGCTGAGCTGATCGAGGAGAACCAAAAGACCGTGAACGAGATCTATCTCGCCACGATAGGCAAGGATGTGGACATCTTCTCCACCACACAAGCCGGTGCGCTCTTTGACATCGCGAACCAGTGTCCGATGATCGGCGGCAATGCGGTCTTCAAGGCCCGCTCCCTCTACTGGCTCATCGACGACAACTACGATTTTGATGATCCGCTTCTGTGCCTGTCCTACGGCATCATCGTGAAGAGCTTGACCGAACGACAAGCGAATACGATCAGTGTAATACCCAATCCAGCGAGAGACGAGGCTAGCTTGGTAATGCCTCAGGAGTTGAAGGATCCCGGGACGCTGATCATTTACGATGCGCTCGGAGCCGAAGTGCTGCGCAGCAGCATACCTGCTGAGACGATGCGCTTTGCCTTTAGCACAGCGGCACTTTCCCCTGCGCTATATCACTACATGGTGCTTACAGTTGAGGGCGTGATCGGCTATGGGAAGTTGACCATCCTTCGCTGATCAATGCGGATCGCCAGAGCAATCACTTCAATACGTTCAGCCTGGCTGTGCGTGCTTTCTGTCTTCATCCAGCATGCTTACGCGCAACAAGGATTGAACAATTTGTGGCTGGGTGGATTCGATAGCGACGGCCCCCCACCTTTTGGTGGAGTCGATCTGGATTTTGACAGCGGGAGCATCGTCATTTCGACCATGTCACGAGCCATTGGCTACCGCAGGACCTCGGCGAACATCACTGATGCCAGTGGAAATCTACTCTTCAGTACCAATGGGGCATACCTCGCGAATGCTACAGGCGATACCCTATTGAACGGCACTGGGCTCAATCCGAGCAGCTACACGTCCATGTTCCCAGAGGGTTTATACCTCTCGCAGGCCTGCCTGATCCTGCCAAAGCCAGAGGCGTCGGATATCTATTATCTCTTCCATGGCACCCTTGACAACATACCTGGACCCAATGCGCTCTATCTCTATCTGACCACCATCGATATGAGCTTGGACGGTGGGTTGGGAGGGGTCACGACCAAGAACCAGGTATTGGTCTCCGATGCGTTGAACACAGGAAGGATCACGGCCGTTCGCCATGCCAATGGGCGCGATTGGTGGGTATTCTGTCATAAAGTGAACACGAACAGCTTCTACAGGTTGCTGGTTACGCCGAACGGCGTGGTGGTTGATGGTACACAATCGATCGGTATCATTCGGCCACCAGACAATGGCCAGGCTTGTTTCTCCCCGGATGGCAGCAAGTTCGCCTACTACTGGGGGCAGTTCAACCAAGATCTGGAGATCTTCGACTTCGATCGTTGCACAGGTCTGTTCTCGAACTCGGTGCATATCCTCATCAACGATGAGAACAGCATGGGTGGCGTTGCCTTCTCGCCCAACAGCCGCTTCCTCTATGTTCCATCCTTGGAAGACGTGTATCAGTACGACACAGAGGCTACCGACATCGCCGCTTCCATGGTCCATATCGCCGAGTGGGACAGTACGTATTCTCCCTTTCCGCCTCTAGCTGCGCTGTTCGACATTGCCCAACAGGGACCGGATGGCAAGATCTACATCGGTACTGGCAATAGCACGGATGTGCTGCATGTGATCCACGAGCCCGACCAGCCGGGCTTGGCCTGCGACATCGAGCAGCATGGCATCGCACTTCCACGGTATTTCGAGAACTCCCTGCCCAACCACCCCAACTACCACCTGGGCCCGATCGATGGCAGTGTGTGCGATAGCTTGGGGATCAATGCGGGCCTCACCCCCGGCCCCTCTCCCGCGGAGAGGGGGGGAATACAGGTCTACCCCAACCCGAACAACGGAGCGTTCACCATGAGCTATGCCGCGCAACCGGTGGCGGGTGCATTGGAGGTGCGCGACCTGAGCGGTCGCTTGGTGCTGAAGGAGCGCCTGCCGCAGTGGAGCCAGGTGCATCGGGTGGACCTCGCAGGCGAAGCTTCGGGCATGTACCATTGCACGCTTCGCTGGGGCATGCGGTCAGCGTCCACCCGCATCATCGTTCAAGCGCCATGAGCATGCGCGCGCTCATATTCATCCTGCTCGTGCTGCCCCTCGGCCTGCTGGCGCAGGAACCTGGATCGTCAGCACCACCCGATACACTGAATGCCACTACCCGTGCGGTGCTGCTGGCCAACCGCCCGGAGCATGTCGAGGAAGCGGAGTGGCTGCGGGTGATGGAGCGGCCGGTGAACCGGACCTTGTATCCGCTGCGCATCACGCAGGTCATGCTGGATACTTTGGATGGGCGGTTGCTGGACAGGAGGTTCCAGTATATCCTGGTGAACGAACGATAGGGTCTTTCATGTGCACTGCTTCCTTTGCGATCCCCTTACCATAGGCCGTTCGCGATGAAGATCAAGCAACTCACCACCGCACTGGAGGCCTGGGCCCCGCGTGGCCTGCAGGAGGACTACGACAACAGCGGACTGCACGTCGGGGACCCGGAGGCGGAGGTGACCGGCGCGCTGGTCTGCCTGGATTGCACGGAGCAGGTGGTGGAGGAGGCGGCGGCCAAGGGCTGCGGGCTGATCATCAGCCATCATCCGGTGATCTTCCGCGGGCTGAAGAGCCTGGTGCCGCGAGGGCCGGTGGAGCGCACGGTGCTGGCCGCCATCCGGCGGGACATCGCGCTGTACGCCATCCACACCAACCTGGACAACGTGATCGACGGGGTGAACGGGGAGATCGCCGATGCGCTCGGGCTGATGGGGCGGCGCGTGCTTCAGCCGCGGCCGGCCCAGCTGGCCAAGCTGGCGGTCTTCGTGCCGCATGCGCACGCCGAGGCCGTCCGTTCCGCCCTGTTCCGGGCCGGGGCCGGCCGCATCGGGGCCTACGACGAGTGCAGCTTCAACCTTGAGGGGCAGGGCACCTTCAGGCCTGGGGAGGGCAGCCAGTCCTTCGTGGGCCGGAAGGGGGAGCGGCACCAGGAGCCCGAGACCCGGGTGGAGGTGGTGCTGCCGCGCACCCTGGAGGCCGCCGTGGTGGCCGCCATGAAGGCCGCGCACCCCTACGAGGAGGTGGCCTATGACCTGATGCCGCTGGCCAACGACCACCCCGGTGTCGGCAGCGGGCTGGTGGGGCACTGGGAACGGCCCGTGGGCGAGGGTGACTTCCTGGAGCGGATCAAGCAGGTCTTCGGGCAGCGCGTGGTGCGCCATGGCCCGCTCAGGGGGCGGCCCGTGCAGCGGGTGGCGCTCTGCGGGGGGGCGGGGGCCTTCCTCATCGGGCATGCGCTGGCCGCCGGTGCCGAAGCGTTCATCACCGCCGACCTCAAGTACCACGACTATTTCCAGGCGGACGGACGTGTGCTGCTGGCCGATGTGGGGCACTACGGCAGCGAGCAGTTCACCATGCGGCTGATCCAGCGCAGGTTAGGGGAAGTTTTCCCTACCTTTGCGGTCCGTTTGACGGAAACCGTCACCGATCCCATCCACTATTCCTGAACATGGCCAA
>JADLBK010000068.1 GCA_020847755.1 Flavobacteriales bacterium
CCCGGTCGTGCGCTTCAAGGTGCAGGTGGTCACCTCCAGCAAGCGCATCGAGCCCACCGCGAAGAACTTCAAGGGACTGGACGGCGTGGAGGAGCACCGAGGCAACGAGCTGTACCGTTACACGGTGGGCGACGAGCCCACACTGGAGCGGGCGCGGACCGTGCAGAAGCTGTGCCGGGAGAAGGGATACGACGGCGCCTTCATCGTGGCCTTCCGCGATGGCGTCCGGATCGATCTGCAGGAAGCCGTTAAATTCGCCCAGAGCCAATAACGACAGGCATTGCCGAAGCTCAAACGGGAGTACTCCATCGCCCTGATGGTCATCGCTGGAGCGCTGCTCCTGGTCTTCGGCGTCAACTACCTCAAGGGGCTTGACCTGCTGCAGCGGCGCAACGTGTACCACGCCGTGTACACGGACATCTCGGGCATCGCCGAGACCTCACCGCTGCTGCTCAACGGCTACAAGGTGGGCAGCGTGGTGGGCACCGACCTGCTGCCGGGCTCCAACGCGCTCATCGTGGTCTCCTTCCAGGTGAACGAGGACGGGCTGAGGCTGCCGCGCAACACGCACATCCGCATCAAGGGCGACCTGCTGAACAAGTGGACCGAGCTGATGCTGGGCGACAGCGCGGTATTCGCCGAGCCGGGGGATACGCTGATAGGCGACGTCACCCCGGGCCTCACCGAGGCGCTGGGCCAGCAGATCGACCCGCTGAAGCGCAAGGCGGAGACCATGCTGGTGAGCGTCGATTCGGTGCTCACCGCCTTCCAACAGGTGCTGAACCCCAAGGCCCGCAACGACATCGACAGCAGCCTGTCCAGCATCCGGTCCACGCTGGAATCGCTGGACAAGGCCGCCCAGCAGCTCAACCAGCTCATCGCCGTGGAGCGCCTCACCATCAGCGCCACGCTGGGCAACCTGGAGAGCGTGAGCGGCAACCTGCGCGACAACAACGTGCAGATCACCCGCATCCTGCAGAACCTGGACACCACCGCCGCCACGCTGGCCAACGGCAGCATCCAGCGCACGCTGGCCTCGCTGGACAGCACCATGGCCGAGGCGCGCACCATCATGGGCGGCCTGCGCGAGGGCAACGGCACCCTGGGCCAGCTGATGGCGAACGACAGCCTGTACCGCAACCTGGAACGGGCCAGCAACGAGCTCGACCTGCTGCTGGAGGACGTGCGGCTGAACCCGAACCGCTATGTGCATGTTTCCGTGTTCGGGAAGAAGGACAAGCTGCCGAAGCTGAGCGACAGCGATGTGCAACGCATCGGCGAGGCGGTGCGCAACGGAACGAAGGAATGAGCATCGGGCAGATCGTCTTCGTGGTGCTGCTGGCGGGCGCCGGCGCCTGGTTCGGGCGGCAGGTGATGCGCATCCGGCGCAACATCCTGCTGGGCCGCGACGAGGACCGCACCGACCGGCCGGCCGAGCGCTGGGCCGTGATGGCGCGCGTGGCCCTCGGCCAGAGCAAGATGGTGGTGCGTCCCGTGGCGGGTTTCCTGCACATCCTCATCTACGCCGGCTTCGTCATCATCAACATCGAGGTGCTGGAGATCGTGATCGACGGCGTGTTCGGCACCCACCGCGTGTTCGCCTTCCTGGGCGGCCTCTACGACCTCCTCATCGGCGCCTTCGAGGTGCTGGCCTTGGGCGTGCTGGTGGCGTGCATCGCCTTCATCGCCCGCCGGGCCTTGCTGCGGCTGCCGCGCTTCCACAAACCGGAGATGAAGGGCTGGCCGTCGAAGGACGCCATGATCATCCTGGTCACCGAGATCCTGCTGATGAGCGCCTTCCTCACCATGAACGCGGCGGACCTCACGCTGCAGCAGCTCGGCGCGGAACACTATGTGGTGGCCGGCGCCTTCCCCATCAGTGCCCCCATCGCTTCACTGTTCCACTTCTCCACCCTTGCACCGTCCACCCTCATCCTGGTGGAGCGCTTCTGCTGGTGGTTCCACATCGTGGGCATCCTGGCCTTCCTCAACTACCTGGTGGTGAGCAAGCACCTGCACATCCTGCTGGCCTTCCCCAACACCTGGTACAGCAAGCTGGAGCCGCGGACGCAGGTGTCCAACATGCCGCGGATCACCGCCGAGGTGCGCAGCATGCTGGACCCGGCCGTTCCGCCGCCGGCGCCCGCCGCCCCGCGCATCGTGGCCGGCGTGGAGATGCCCGAGCGCTTCGGTGCGAAGGACGTGTTCGACCTCAGCTGGAAGAACCTGCTGGACGCCTACACCTGCACGGAGTGCGGGCGCTGCACCAGCGAATGCCCGGCCAACCTCACCGGCAAGCTGCTCAGCCCGCGCAAGATCATGATGGACACGCGCGACCGGGTGGAGGAAGTGGGCCGGGCGATCGACGCCAAGGGCACGTGGCAGGACGATGGGAAGAGCCTGCACGACCGCATCAGCGACGAGGAGCTGTGGGCCTGCACCACCTGCAACGCCTGCACCGAGGCCTGCCCGGTGAACATCGACCCGGTGGACATCATCATGCAGATGCGCCGCTACAAGGTGATGGAGGAGAGCAGCACGCGGGCGGCGCTCACCGGCATGTTCAACAACGTGGAGAACAACGGCGCGCCCTGGGCCTTCGGGCCGGACAAGCGCATGGACTGGACGCGGACCTGACGACCGCGTCGAACGCACGAGCCATGAAGAAGCCAACGCTGATCGAGACCACCGAGAACGGCAAGCGGGTGAGCCCCAAGCTGCCGCCGGGGATGAAGAACTTCCTGATCGACATCGATGGCACCGTCGGTGAGGACATCCCCAACGAGGAGCCGTGGCGGATGGCGGATGCCGAGGTGTTCCCCGAGGCCGTGGCGAAGTTGAACGCGTGGTACGATGAGGGGCACATCATCACCTTCTTCACCAGCCGCACCGAGGAGCACCGCGCGGTGACGGAGCAGTGGCTGAACAGGCACGGCTTCAAGTACCACGGCATGGTGATGGGCAAACCCCGCGGCGGCAACTACCACTGGATCGACGACCGCGAGGTGCGGGCCACCCGCTACGAGGGCCATTTCACCGACCTGGTGGAGCGCAGCGCCACCGTGCAGGTATTCGGCGAACACTGATCCATAGCACCCGTACCGTCGACCCACCGGGTCGACCAACGCTCACAAGGAATGACAGACAACGCACTCCGCATCCCCACCATGGCCGACATGCTGGCCGCCGGCGAGACCCCGGACGTGCTGTTCTGGGTGGGCTGTGCCGGAAGCTTCGACGACCGGGCGCGCAAGATCACCAAGGCCTTCGTGCGCATCCTGCACGCGGCCAAGGTGAAGTTCGCCGTGCTGGGCACCGAGGAGACCTGCACCGGCGACCCCGCCCGCCGGGCCGGCAACGAGTTCCTCTTCCAGATGCAGGCGCTGCAGAACGTGGCCGTGCTGAACGGCTACGGGGTGAAGCGCATCGTCACCGCCTGCCCGCACTGCTTCAACACCCTGAAGAACGAATACCCCGCGCTGGGCGGCAACTACGAGGTGCTGCACCACACGCAGTTCATCAATGCACTGCTGAAGGAGGGGCGCATCACGGTGGAGGGCGGCGACTTCAAGGGCAAGCGGATCACCTTCCACGACCCGTGCTACCTGGGCCGGGGCAACGGCGAGTACGAGGCGCCGCGCGAAGTGCTGCTGAAGCTGGACGCCGCGCTGGTGGAGCTCAAGCGGAGCCGGGCGCACGGTCTGTGCTGCGGCGCCGGTGGTGCGCAGATGTTCAAGGAGGCCGAGCCCGGCACGCGGGAGGTGAACCACGAGCGCGCCGAGGAGGCCCTGGCCGCCGCCCCGGACGTCATCGCCGCCGGCTGCCCGTTCTGCAACACGATGCTGACGGACGGTGTGAAGCAGTTCAACAAGGAGGGGGCGGTGAAGGTGTTGGACGTGGCGGAATTGATCGCCAGCACCACAGACCTGTAGGGGCGACGTTCACGTCGCCCCGTATTATCGAAGACGTTCACGTACCCCTGAGTATTTCGGAGCACACCAACCGTCGCTGATGTTCGACCCACGCCCACCCGTGTTCGATCCGGCCCGGCACAACCGGCGTTCCATGCGTAAGCGCGGTCACGATCACGCATCACCAGGCCTGTATTTCGTGACGTTCTGCACGAACGAACGGCATCCGTGGTTCGGCAGGGTCATCAATGGCAAGGTGGAGCTGAACGACAGCGGATGCATCGCGCATGATCACTGGAACGGCATCCCCGGTCACCATGCGCACGTGGAGGTTCATGCGTTCACCATCATGCCGGATCACATCCATGGCATCATCGAATTGACCGGTCGCCCGGCACGCGTTTCATCAGTCGCGATGAAGAGCGGCCGACCTCAAGGTGCCCCATCCGGTTCGCTGGGCGCGATCGTTGGAGCCTATCGTGCCGGGGTGGTGCGGGAAATGAACCGCGTGCGGCCATATACGATCAGGAACCTTTGGCAACGCGGCTACCACGACATCATCATCCGGAACGACCGGATGCTGGAACGCATCACCCGGTACATCCGACGGCATCCGAGGATGCTCCTGCCGGAGCACTGGATCCGCATTGGGGCCTGGATCCAGGGCGACGTGAACGTCGCCCCGACGTCCGTGCGCTATTGTCCCAATAACGCGCGGACCGCGGCCTCCAGCTGCTGATCGCGGCCCTGCGACACAGCGCCGGGCTCAAGGGGCTGCTTCACATCCGGCTCCAGCTGCTGGTTCTCCAGGTAGTTGCCGGTGTTGTCCACCATGCCCACCTGCGGGATGCCGAACCACATGCCGTTCTGCAGGCGCTCCCACCACACGGCGGTGCCGGTTCCGGGCACGGGCATGCCCACCAGCTTGCCGATGCCGAGCGCGCGGTAGGTCACGGGGAACATGTGGGCGTCGCTGTAGTTGCTCTCGCTCATCACCACCACGCTGGGGCGCTGGTACTTGAATTGCGGCTCGGTGCCGAGCTTCTGCCCGCGCGGCAGGAAGGTCATGTAGGTCTTGCCGTTCAGGAAGGTGGCCAGGTCGTCGTGCAGCCAGCCGCCGCCGTTGAAGCGGGTGTCCACCACCAGGCCCTTTTTGTCGTGGTAACGGCCCAGCGCCTCCTCGTACACCACGCGGAAGCTGTGGTCGTCCATGCCCTCCACGTGGACGTAACCGAGCTGGCCGCCGCTGAGGCTGTCCACCAGGTGCCGGCAGCGCTCCACCCAGCGGCGGTAGAGCAGTTCCTGTTCGGCGCCCTCCTCGAGCGGCTTCACGGTCTCCTCCCAGCGGGTGTTGCCCTTGGGGTCGAACAGGCTCAGCAGGGTGGGCTTGCCACCCTTGCGGTTGAAGAGCTTCGCCCAGTCCATGTCGGCGGAGATGGCCACGCCGTCGATCTTCTCGATCACGTGCCCGGCCTTCACCTTGGTGCCCTGCAGCACCAGCGGGCTGCGGTCCATCACCTCGGTGATGCGCAGGCCGGGCCCGGGCTCGTTGGCGAAGAAGCAGCCCAGGGTGGCGGTACGGTCGCCGTTCGGCATCTCCTGCCGGAACCCTGCGCCGGTGTGGCTGGCGTTCAGCTCGCCCAGCATCTCGCTGCACAGCTCGGCCATGTCGAAGTTGTTGTTGATGTGGGGCAGGTACCGCTGGTACTCGGCCTTGTAGGCGTCCCAGTCCACACCCTGAAGGTCCACGCGGTAGAACTTCTTCTTCACCTGCCGCCAGATGTGCTCGAACAGGTAGGCGCGTTCGGCGCCCTCGTTCAGCACCAGTTCACCGCTGATGCCCACGCCCTTGTTCTCGTTCTTCTCGATGTCGTACCGCTGGATGGCGTTGTTGCTCATGTAGAAGAGCTGCTTGCCTTCCTTGTCCCAGGTGAGGCTGTGCGCCCAGCCGTCGCCCATCTTGTTGAGGATCTTGGCCTCGCGGGTGCGGATCTCGTACTGCCACAGGTCGGTGCCCTTCTCGAAGGCGGCGAGGTAGTAGAGCTTTTCACCGTCCTTGCTGAGCAAGGCGGCGCTCAGGGCGCTGCTGTTCGGCGTGAGGCGGACCTTGCGGTCGCGGATGCCGTCGAGCTCGATGGTGATGGGCTTCACCTCCTCCGGCTTCCCGTCCTTGGCCTCCGCGTCCTTCCTGTCCTTCTCCTTCTTCGCCTTGTCGCCGCCCTTGTCCTCCTCCTCCTTCTTTTTCTTGTCCTCCTCTTCCTTCAGCAGGGCGGCCTCCTCCTTGGAGAGGCGGAAGCGGTCGTAGGCCTTGCGGGTGAGGAAGTAGGCGTACGCATCGGCCTCGCCGCCCCAGCTGGCGTGGTTCTTCTGGCCGTCGCGCGCGCTGAGGAAGAGGATGGCCTCGCCGTTCATGGCCCAGCGCGGCATGTCGCCGCCATACCCGCTTCGGGTGAGGTCGAAGATGTCCTGGCCGCCTTCGGCGCTCACCAGGCCCACCTGGCCGATCCACTGTTCGTTGTGCAGGAAGCCAACGAGGAACCACCTGCTGTCCGGGCTCCATTCGTACCACTGGTCGCCATCGGCGTAGCTGTAGTTGCGGTCGCCGGGCACGATGACGCGCGTCCGCTTCGAGGCCAGGTTCAGCACCTTCAGGGTGGTGCGTTCCTCCAGATAGGCCACCTCCTTGCCATCGGGCGAGTAGGCGCACTGGAACTCCTCGGCGGGCGTGGTCAGCAGCGGCTCCTCCTTGAGCACGGTGGCGTTGAAGAAGTACTTCTCCTCTTTGCGGGTGAGGCTGGTCGTGTAGAGGTCCCAGCTCTGTCCGCGTTCACTGGCGTACAGGATGGTGCGGCCGTCGGGGCTGAAGCTGGCGTTGCGCTCCTGCTCGGGGGTGTTGGTGATGCGGCGCGTGGTGCCCTCGGCCACCGAGCTCACGAAGACCTCGCCACGGTGCACGAAGACCACCTCCTTGCCGTTCGGGCTCACCGCGAACTCGTCCGCCTTGTTCACGTTGACGGTGCGCTCCGGGTCGTAGCGTCCGTCCGAAACGATGCGGATGGGAACGCGCCGCGGACCGCCTCCATCGGACATGGTGTACAGTTCACCGCGGTGACTGAAGCACAGTACGCCGTCGTCGCTGATGCTCAGGTAGCGCACGGGATGTTCGGTGAAGCGGCTCACCGGGGTGCTCGTCCCGCCCGTGGCGGGCATCTTGTGCACGTTGAACGATCCGCTCTCTTCACTGAGGTAGTAGATCGTGCCGCCGTCCTTGCTCCATACCGGATCGCGGTCCTCGCCGGCGAAGCTGGTCAGTTGCTTGTATGCGTTCGTGGCCGGGTCGAAGGTCCAGATGTCGCGTGTCACCGAACTGGTGTGGTGCTTGCGCCAGTTGTCCTCGTAACCTTTGCGGTCGTGGTAGGCGATGAGCCTTCCGTCCGGGCTGTAGCGGGCGTTCTGCATGGCCACGGTGCTCACCTGCAACGGGCGACCACCCTGGGCGGGCACCGTGTACAGCTCACCGAGGCCGCCCACGGGGAACTGCTGGTGCCGCGCATCGTCCTGCCGGTGGCCGTAGAAGATCACCTGGCGGTCGTCCGGAGTGAAGCTGCTGGCCGTTTCGCCGCTGCCGTGGAAGGTGAGGCGGGTGGGGGCTCCACCGCCGGCGGGCATCACGAACACGTCGTTGCTGCCGTGGCGGTTGCTGGTGAACGCGAGTCGGGTGCCGTCATGGCTCCAGACCGGGGTGTGGTCGAAGGCCTCGTTGGTGGTGAGCGGCACGGCCTCGCCCCCCTCGGTCGCCACGCGCCAGATGTCGCCCTGGTAGCAGAAGGCGATGGTGCGGCCGTCCGGGCTGATCGCCGCATTGCGCAGCCAACGTGCGGTGTCCTGCTGGGCGTGGAGCAGGGTGGGGAGGAGGAGCGCCAGGAGCGCGGAACGGAGGATGGCACGGTTCATGGTCGCAAGGAATGACGAAAGTTCGACGCTTTGCGGCGAACGATGATGTGACCGCAGGCGTACAGAGGTGCGGAACGTTCACAACTTTGCGAAATGGAAGCGGCACAACGGACCCGGACGGTGATGGACATGCCTGCGCATGCGCGGGCCTGGGTGTACAAGGCGGCCCGAGACCTCGGGCAGGCCGAGCAGAAGCTCATCCGCGAACGCGGTGCGGCCTTCACGGCCGGCTGGGCCGCCCACGGAGCCCCGTTGGACGCGTGCGTGGATGTGCTGCACGACCGGTTCGTGGTGGTGGCGGTGGACGAGGCGCAGGCCGAGGCCAGCGGCTGCAGCATCGACAAGAGCGTGGGCTTCATCAAGCAGCTGGAGCAGGACCTCAACCTGATGCTCACCGACCGGATGGTGGTGGTGGTGGAGCGTGAAGGCCGCGTGCAGGGTGTGCGCCTGCAGGAGCTTCCCACCCTGCTCGCCGAAGGGCTCATCGGGCTCGACACCATCGTGTTCGACGACCTGGTGGCCACGGTGGGCGACCTGCGCGAGCGCTTCCGCGTGCGGTTGGCGGACAGCTGGATGCGCCGCTTCCTCTGATCAGGGCGTGGTGGCCGGGTCCTCCGGTCGGCGCAGGATGTCGTCGCGATCGCGCGGCCGTTCGGCCTCGCGCCAGGCGAAGCCGGGCAGCATGCGGTCCTCCATCGGCACCTGGTCCACCGGGTAGAGCACGGCCTCGGGCTGGGTGAGGAAGGTGACGCTGGCCACCTCGCCATCGCGGACACGCACCATCAGCCGGGCGCAGTCCGCGCGGTTGACGCCCACGACGGTGTTCACGGAGTCCTTCGTTTCCTGGGCGTGATAGAGCGTGCGGCTGTTGCCCTCGGCCAGCAGGCGGTCCAGTTCGTTGTCCACGAAATGGCCGGTCATGGTGCGGCCGCTCACCTGGTCGAAGTGCGTGCTGTCCACCCGGGCCGCCATGAAGGCGTCGCCTTCCGCGAAGAGCCGGTCCACGCGGCCGCCGGCGAGCTGGATGCGGATGTGCCTGGCCGACACTTGGTCGCGGCCGCTCCAGAGCACGGGCCGGTGCATCATGCGGATCAGGCTGTCGGCCGTGGTGTACAGCAGGGTGTCGCACACGCCCTGCAGGTCGCTGCGGTAGAGGCGGACGCCCCGGCGCGCGGTGATGCGGCGCTTGTCCGGCACGGTGTCCGGTGCCGCGAAGAGCGTGTCGGCGTGCAGGAACAGGGTGTCCTCGTCCGACCGGAGCAGCAGTTGTGCACGCCCGGTGACGAAGCTGTGCCCGCTGCGCTCATCGTGCCGTCCCCGGTCGCCCAGCACGGTGGTGCCGTTGGCGGTGTCCACGGCCACCACGTCGCCCCAGGCCAGGCCGATGCCGTCCTGCCCGTCGTAGTGCACGCTGTCGCCGCTCAGTTGCTGGCCGTCGGTGGTGATGGTGGCGCGTTGCGTGAAGCGGGCCCGGCGGTCGCGGGTGTCGTAGGTGCCGGCCACGCAGGTGATGCGGCTGTCGCGCTGGGCGATCACCGTGGGCCCGTGGAACTCGGCGGTGGCCGTGGCCGTGAGGTAATGCAGCGTGTCCGCCGTGATGCTGCGCTCCGGATGGCGCAGCCGCACATCGCCGGTGAAGATGAAGCGCTGCTCACCGGTGAGGTAGGTGCCCTGGCGGCTGGTGAGGGTGTCGCCCTGCCGCAGGCTCACCAGGGTGCCTCCGCCGGTGTAGGTGGCGGCCCGCGCGCGCAGGTCGTACACCAGCTGGTCGGTGTCCAGTGTGCTGCCCGGGTCGGCGAGGCGCACGCCGCCGCTGAGGACGGCCCTGCGCCGGGCGGCCTCGTAGTCCAGCTGGCGCCCGGTGATGGTGAGCGTGTCCCCGTGCAGGATGCGGATGTCGCTGAAGGCCTTCACCCGTTGGTCCTCGTAGAGCCAGGCGCTGTCGCACGACATCAGGGCGCCGGCGTGGCGGAAGCGCACATGGCCCTGCAGGCGCTGAGCGCCGGGGGCGATGGCCTCGTCGAAGCGCCACACGTCGGCGTTGAGCACCTCGATACGAGCGGTGTCCTGTCCTTCCGCCATCCCGGGGAGGAGAAGCAGCGCGGTGAGGAGCAGCGGTGCGGAGCGCATGGGGGCGTGACCGGCGAGGACCGTGCCAGGGACCGGCCGGGGCGAAGATCGGCGGTGCTCAGTTGAGGCTGACGCCGGGCAGCTTCCGCATGTGGCGGTAATGGGTGCTGAGGGCCTCGAGCAGGGCGCGGATGCGGCCGTCGGCGGCGCTGGTGGCCTCGCTCACCTCGCGTCCCTGGGCGCGCAACAGCATCACGCCGTACAGGCCGGTGAAGCAGGTCTCCACCACGCCTGCGGGCTCCTCGTCCTCGCGCTGGCGGTTCAGGCTGTCGATGTCGTCCCGCGCGTCCATGTAGCGGCGCACGTAGGCGGGGTCCTCCAGCACGTTCAGCAGGGCGTGGTGCAGGGTCTCCAGGTCGGTGATGGCCTCGGTCACCTCGGGCAGATGCCCCTGGCGGCTCAGGCCCTCCTGTACCATGCGCTCGGCCAGGTCGGTGTACCAGGCCTGGGCCAGGCGTTTCTGCTCGTCATCCACGTCCATGGGCTCCACCAGCCGGGTGCGGATGGCGTCGGGGTCGAACCGCACCGCGCGCAGCACGTCCTCCAGGTGCCACATGCGCACCACATAGGCGGCCACGTTGTCCTGCCGCTCCTGGCGGAGGCGTTCGTTCATGGGGCGGAGGCGGGCTTGGCGGCGGCCGGGCGCGAGTTCCGGTGGCGGGCGTTGAGGCCGGCGATCACCTGCTCGGTGATGTTCAGGGACGGATTGCCCACCCAGATCTGTCCTCCGCTCTGCACGCTGAAGATGTAGTCATGACCGGCGGCCTTGTTGTAGTCCGTGAGGAAGGCCATGATCTCGTTGCTGATCTCCTCCAGCATGCGCACCTCCATCTCGGCCATCTGGCGTTCGCCGCGGGCCTGCATGTCCTGGATGCGGGCCATCAGCGCCTGCACCTCCTGCTCATCGGCCTTCACCTCGGCCTGGGTGCTGTAGGTGTGGTCCTTGCGCATGAGCTCCTCGTAGCGCCCCTGGGCCTTGGCCAGTTCGCTCTGCAGGTTGCCCTCCAGGCGCTTGCCCTCGTTGCGGAAGGCATTGCCGCGCTCCTTCACCAGCTCGTAGCGCTCCTGCACGGAGTCCATGAAGAAGTAGGCGATGCGGGCATCCACCAGCGCGCCGGTGTCGGGTGGGGCGATGAGGGCGACGGCGCTGCTGTCCGTGGCGGGGGATGTGGCGTCGGAGGTGCCGGGCGTGCCGCGGCCGAGCAGGGCCCAGGCGATGAGGGCGGTGAGGATGACGTTCCAGCCGATGAGGATCGGTCCGAGCTTTCGGTCCATGCGGTGTGAAAAAAGAGCGCCCCGGTGCCGGGGCGCTCCAAAGGTAGGGATGCCGTCCGCTAGCGGTGGACCACCAGCTTTCCGGTGAAGCGGCGGTCCGGTGTGGTCACCTGGTACAGGTAGCTGCCGGGCGCCACGCCGTCCAGCGCCAGGGTGGCGTTGTCCCCTGCGCGAAGGGTCCATCGCCGCACCAGGGCGCCGCTCAGGTCCACCAGGTCCACGGTGGCGCCGCCGGTGCCGTAGCCGCTCAGGGTCACCCGGTCGCTCGCCGGATTGGGGCGCACGTCCAGCAGCGCGTAGGCATGCTCGGCGATGCCGGCCACCACGTCGAGGTTCACGCATACCGTGTCGTTGCCCGTGGTGATGTCGCTGGTCCAGTCGCTCCAGGCGCACAGCGCACCGGTCTGCGTGCTGGTGGGCAGCAGGGCCTGGGTGAAGGTGAAGAGCAACGAGTCGCCGGGTTGCAGGGTGCTGGGGAAGTTCTGTGTCACCACGGGCTCCGCGGCGAACCGGTAGTTGACCGGGAAACCGCTGGCGGCCTGGTTGCCGCTGTTCTTCACCCAGGTGCGCACGATGGTGGGCTGCGTCACCACCTGCCCGTCCACCACGCCGAAGAAGCCGCTGCAACCCACGTCGTACACCGGCAGCTGCTCCACGCGCAGGCCGAGGTGGAAGTCGGTGGTCTCCCGGTCGCGGTACTCGGCCCACACGTTGTCCAGCACCTCATAGGTGTGCAGGCTGAAGGGTGCGGTGATGTCCTGCGCGATGTTGATGTTGTTGCCGCCCATGTACCACTGCACATAGAGGCCGCCCTGGTCCCAGAGGAAGGGGGTGCCCACGGCGTGGACCTGATCGCCGGCCACGGCGTTGGCGGGCTGCACGTAGATCGAATCGATGCGGGTGCCGGGTCCACCGTTGGGGCCATCATCCGCGAAGACCTTGAGGTACATGCCCACCGGGGTGAGGTTGGTGGTCAGCCGCACGGTGTAGCCGGTGACGTAGCACGGGCTGAAGGGCGGGCGGTCCAGGTACACGCCCACGCCGCCGTTGCCGCCGTTCCAGCCGATGCCGATGCCGTCATCGGTGCCGCCGTTCCAGCGCACCTGCTGCACGGCCAGGGTGGTGTCGTACACGGCGAGCTCCTGGGTGCGGGTGTTGTTGGTGGTCACCAGCTCGTTGGGGATGCCGCTGATGGTGCCCACATAGCGGTGCGTGCCGTTGGTGCTGGGTGCGAAGGCGATGGGGAAGGTGATGAGGCTGTCGGCGCCCGGGGTCAGGCTGGCGATGGTCACCTGATCGCTCACGGCCAGCTGGTTGTTGGGCGTGAACACCTGGGCCTGGGCCGTGACGTTGGTGAGCAGCTGGTTGCCGGTGTTGCGCACCTGCATCACCAGCGGGTGGGCGGGCCCATTGCGTTGCAGGCTCACGCCCCGGCTGCCGTCAGCGCCCACGAAGCGCACGGCTCCATCGGTGATGGCCAGCAGGGGGACCTGCGGCGCGTAATACCGGATGGCGTAGTTGGCCACGGGATACACGTCGGCGCTGTGCTGAAGGCCGATGTCGCCGCTGATGCACTCGATGCCCAGCAGCAGGTCGTTGTTCTGGGTGAAGCCGGTCTGCTCCAGGATCTGCACCGTGATGGTGCTGTCCAGCTTGTTGAGGATGATCTGGAAGGTGTTGCTGCCCGTCCAGGAGGGCGGGGTGGCGTTCCAGAAGGGCACGCTGATCCACGAGAAGATGGTGGTGTCCGGCGTGTCGTACACCCAGCACTGGCCCGGATTACCCGCCCCGGTGAAGGTGAGGTCGGCCGTGAGGCCGGCGATGTAGTCGTTGGCGCCGCCCGCCTGGGGGATGTTGGGGAAGGGCGAGGCGATGTTGGTGCTGTTGAAGGCGATGTAGCCGTTGCTGCCGATCCACACGTCCTTGCGGTCGTACCAGTAGAAGGGCATGTTGGTGAACATGGCGAAGGGGCCCACGACATTGTCATCCGCCAGGCCGGTCACCTGGAAGCCGGTGCCGGTGATGTCGATCCAGTTGAACACCGGGCCACCGGGCTCGTTGCTGTCCTTCCAGATGTAGCCGTAGGTGTCGGGTCCGCCTTGTGCGGCCGAGGCGGCGAGGGGGATGAGCAGGCCGAAGAGGGTCAGGGTCCGGTTCATGCGCAGCGGGTTTGGTGGCGGGAAGGTAACCACTCGCCCCGCATTCGGGAGGACCACCGCTTCACCGATGCACGGAGCGAAGGCCTCGGGGTCCTTGCGTCCCCACCTCCTGCAACAGGTGCACGCCCGGTGCGGCACGGCCGAGGGCGATGCCCTGCCAGCCCGGACGATCGCTCCTTCCCGCGGCCACCACGCGGCCCTGTGCGTCGAGCACGCGCCAACCACGGGCCTCCGTGAACCACACCTCCACACCGCCGTCGTCGCGGGTGCGGATGCGCAGGTGGCCACCATGGCCCGCGGTGCGGCCGCGGACCCGAGCTCGCCGAACACCCCGTTGATGCGGGTGCGCACGGCGATGTTGAGCCGCACGTTGAAGGGCACCGGATCGCTCTGCAGCCAGGCGAAGCGGAGGTAGCAGGCGTCGTTCGGGTCGGCGTCCGCCCAGCCGTTGTCCAGCACCCCGCTCGGGAACACGCGCCGGCTGTAGCTGCCATTGGGATCAAAGGTCCAGAACGGATAGCCGTCGCCGTTCGCGGCGTCCACCGCGGGGTTCGGCGTGGCGATGAAGAAGTCGTTGATCAGGTGGTTGAGGCGCCAGCAGGAGGCGCTCTGCGGCTCGCTGTGCAGCACCCGGTCGGCGGCATCCTCCGGACCGGTGCACACGCGAAAGGGGAAGGAGGGCCGGCTGAAGCGCAGGAAGAACTCGGCCTGCAGGCGATCGCTGCGGTCGGTGGCCACGGGAAGGCACCGGTCCGTGCAGGGCGATCGCGCGCGCGGGGCAGGGGCCGTGAGCAGAGCGGACGGGAAGAGGTGGAGCGGGTGCCGCATGCGCTTCGAGGGCCGGCCGGGGTGTCCAGCTCCCTCAAACGGGCCACGGAACGATCCGCGGATCTGACGCCCGGCACGGGCTGTTGATGACCGACTGATCGCGTGTTGATGACCCACGGCTCCGGTCACCCGGGGTTCACCCGGGCTTCACGTTCAGGAGGATCGGGAACGATTCTCCGCAGCGGGAGACCTTACGCCGCCAGGTTGCTGATGCGCTTCTCGGCGGGGTGGTACACGGTGGGTCCCATCTGCAGCAGCTGCAGCACGGCCATGAACTCCAGGGGGCCGTCCACCTGCACCTCGCCCTCGCGCGGGTCGCCGCCCTCGGCATATTTCACCACCACGCTGAAGCGCTGCGGGGCGGGCGCGAAGGAGGTGTGGTAGCTGTGGATGCGGTAGGCGGAGGAAGTGCGCTTGGCCATGTCGTCGGTCTTGCGGCAGGGAGAACGGCCGGGCGGGGGCAAGTGTTCGCGCCGACCCCGAAGCACACCGCCCGGAACCCCTCTTCGGAGTCCCGGGCGTTGCACACGGGCGTAGCCCTTACGGCAGCTGCGCGTTCCGCACCGCCGTGGGCACCGTGCCGCCGATGTTCACCAGGATGGGGTCGCGGTCGTTACCTGTACCGGTGTACTTCACCAGCGCGTCCATGTTCACGTCGCGCGTGCTGTACAAAGCGGGGGCGTTGTTGGGTGTTGACCCTCCCACGGTGGTCAGGATCACATCCCGATCGTTGTTGGAACCGATGTATTTGATCTGGCCGTCGAAATTGGCATCACCCGCCCATAGCACGCGGTTGGACCCGATGGTCTTGCGTGCGTCGGTGCCGAAGGTGGACTCGAATCCGCTGCGGAGATCGACCACGGCCTGGGTGGTGCCCAGCGTGATGTTATTGGCGGTCATGCACCCGAGGTGGTTGCGATGGCGCACCGCAACGCGGTATGCTCCGGCCGGTGCGTCGAAATGAAGGGGGCCGATGCCGTCCATCTCCACCACATCGCCATCGCGTTGCACCAGTCCGGCCCGCCAGTGCGTAACGGTCTGTGGTGCGCCGATGGAACGCAACTCCACCACCACCCAGTCCGTGATGGCGTTGTTGCCTGAACTGTCCAGCAGGTGCGTGGCCAGGCTTTCCCCGCCGCCGGCCACGGGGCCGTAGCCCAGGCCCGTGTAGGGTTCCGAAACCGGGAAATCGCTGAGCAGCCTCAGGTTGGCGGTCATCAATTGCAAGCCGCTGTTGAAGGGCCCTTCAAGGAACAAGCGCGGACGCAGGCGGACAAAGCTGTTCGTCGCGTTGATGCGCGCCGACCGGTTCCGGCCGATACCTTGGAAAATCGTGAATTCACCGCCTACGACCGCCTTGCCGTCCGCGGTCTGGGCCAGGGTGAGGACGGCGCCGTTGGTGGTGATGGGTGGCGCGAAGGTGTTGTCGTTGGACCCGTTGCTGTTCAGGCGCGTCAGCCTGCCTCGCGCGCCGCCGTTGAAAGCGCTGAACCGTCCGCCGACCAGGAATTTCCCGTCGCTCTGCAATGCGAGCGTGTGCACGTCGTTGTCCGCCCCCGCACCGGTCTGGAAGAAGTTGTCGATGCCGCCACCGGTGAAGAGCTTGGCGATGCGCCCACAGGCCGTTCCGTTGTACGAGGTGAAGGTCCCGCCGATGAGCACGGAACCATCCGCCAAAGGCAACGTGGTGAACACGGTATCATTCGCGCCGGTCCCGGGGTTGAAGGTGAGATCAGCGGCTCCTGTGGAAAGCAGCCGCCCGATCCGGTTCCTCGGTTGACCGGCCAAGAAGGTGAAGCAGCCTCCCACCCAGATCAGTCCATCGGGCCGGATGGATACATGATAGACGGGATCACTGACCGGCGGGGCGAATCCGGCATCGAGCACCCCGGTCGGACTGAGCCGGGCCATGCGGAACCTGTTCACGCCGTTGCACTGGGAGAAATCGCCACCAAGGATGATGGATCCGTCGGTCTGCAACGCGATCGTCCTCACCGTGGAATTCGTGTTGGCCGAAGCATTGAAAGCCGGATCCAACGTGCCGTCAGCGTTCAGTCGCAGGATGTTAGGCCGCGTCTGACCGTTGTAACCGAAGAAGGCACCGCCCACCAGGATACGGCCATCCGCCTGAAGGGCGATCGCATGGACACCTTCACCGGCCATTCCAGCGCCCGCTGAGTTGAAGGTCGGGTCCACCGCACCGTCCTCCAGCACGCGCACCAGATGCGGACAGACCACTCCGTTGTAACTGTCGAAGCTCCCGCCGATCAGGTATTTGCCATCGGGTTGGCGCACCACGCATCGCACGATGCCATTGGCGCCCGTTCCGAAGAAGGTGGGGTCGTGCGCTCCGGTTGAGGTCATCCGCTCCACGCGATCGCTGGCCCCGCTGCCCAGAAAAGCGAAAGGGGCGCCCACATGCACGATGCGGCCGTCCGGGAGCGAGGCGATATCGCCTGAGGCGAGCAGAGCGGTTCGTGGCCCGGGAACGAAGCCGTTGTCAAGCACTCCGTTGGGGTCAAGACGCAGCAGCCGATTCCTGGCCGTTCCATTGAAAGAAGAGAACAGACCGCCCACGTGGATGTATCCATCGAACCTCCGGCTCATCGCCGTGGCGGCCTCATTCAGGCCACTGCCGGTGAACGTGCCATCGAGCGATCCAGTGGTCAGCAGGCGGGCGATCTTGGAACGCGCGGTGCCGTTGTAATTGTCGAAGCTGCCGCCGATCAGCACCTTGTCATCCAACTGCATCGCGATGCACGAGACCGGGCCATCGGTCCCGGTGCCCACGTTGAACGTATTGTCCAGCGTGCCCGTGCTCGTGATGCGGGCGATGTTGTTGCGCCCTGTGCCATTGTAGGTGTGGAAGTCGCCGCCGATCAGGATCTTCCCATCGGGCTGGAGCACCATCGTGCGCAAGGGAGGCTGGAAGGCACCCGACCCCGCGATACCTGTACCCGTTGAGAACGTGTTGTCCAAGGTCCCGTTGCTGTTCAACCGGGCGATGCTCGGGAAAGCGAGGCCGTTCACGAAAGCGAACCAGCCACCGATCAGGATCTTGCCATCCGGTTGCAGCACGAGATCGCGCACGCTGTTGCTGGGGCCCACGCCCGGATCGAAGGAGGCGTCCAGGCTGCCGTTGGTGTTCAACCGGGCCACACGCGCCCGCGGTGTGCCGTTCCACAGGGTGAAGTCGCCGCAAACGATGAGCTTTCCGTCAGGTTGCTGAACGATGTCGTAGATGATGTCGTTCGGACCGGTGCCCACGTTGAAGGCCGGGTCCAGCCGTCCATCCTTGCGCAGGGCCGCGATCCGCGGCACGCTCACTCCGCCATAGGTGGTAAAGTCCCCGGCGATGTGCGCTGTCCCGTCGAAGCGGGCCACCACCGCCGTGATGTCATTGTTCGCGCCCAGGCCGAACGCGTTACCGTGGTCGCCAGGATTGAAGGTGGGGTCCAAGCTGCCGAACTGCGCGCTCACCAGCGCGGCCATCAACAGAACAGGTAGGAGGATCACGGTGCGCATGTGCATGGGAATTGTTCGCGATGGACCACTCCCCTCCTCACCCTGATCATCCGCGACACTGATCGGTCCACAACAGGATGGACAAGGTAGCGGATCGTACGCTTCCGGTGGTCGGTCCTGTTTGGAACACAAGCGGCCCCAGTCCCGGATCCCCGGGAGTTTCCTCCGGGGCCCGGGGCGGGACCGCTCAAGCGCCAGAGAGAGCCTTACCCGTTATCTCTTTCCGGCGTTCTTTTCACGACAGCTGCTGACTGCTCACATTGTTCGGAGTCCCGGGCGTTGCACACGGCCGTAGCCCTTACGGCAGCTGCGCGTTCCGCACCGCCGTGGGCACCGTGCCGCCGATGTTCACCAGGATGGGATCGCGGTCGTTGGCGCTGCCGGCGTACTTCACCTGGCCGTTGAGGTTCACGTCCTCAGGATAGTAACCGTTCACCGTGGCTGTAGGCACCAGGCCACCGATGCGCACCAGGATCGGATCGCGGTCGTTGGCGCCGCCGGCGTACTTGAGCTGGCCGTTGAAGGTGACATCGCCGGCCCAGAGGGCGAGCGTGGGAAAGGTACCGGTGATGGCCTTGCGCGCATCGGTGCCATAGGTGGCGGTGGTGCCCACGGTGAGGTCCACGGTGGTGGGCGTGCTGGTGAGGGCCACGGGGTTCAGGGTCATCACGGGCAGGTGGTTGCGGTGGCGGATGGCGATGTGATGATCGCCGCAGGACGCATTGAACTGCACGGCCGAGGTGCCATCGACGGCCACCACATCGCCATCCCGCTGCAGCAGCCCGCATCGCGCGTCCAGCACGATGGCCGGGTTCACGCTGCTGCGCAGCTCCAGGATCACCCAATCGACGATGGCGTTGGTGCCGGTGAGGGCCAGCACGCCCGGGGTGGTCGTTTCGCCTCCACCGCCCATGAACGGATAGCCCATGCCGCTGTACGGCTCGGAGAGCGGAAGAAGCCCGCTGCTGCGCAGGCCGTCGTCCATCAGTCCCGTGTTCGCGACGTAGGACCCTTCAAGTCGGGCCACCGCGCGCACCAGTGGAGACCCTCCGGTCACGTTCATCGCGACGGAGGTGATGGTGCTGCAGGATGACGTGGCGGCGCAGGTATAGGCACCGGGGAGCGTGGCCGTGTGCATGGTGTCCGTGGCGTTCGGGATGGGCGTTCCGTTCCGGGCCCACTGATAGGTGTGACCCGGTTGCCGGGCCACCTTGAGCGCGACGCTGCCTCCGGAGCACAGATCCGTGGGGCCCGTGGCGGAGATCACCGGCGTTTGCGTGCCCACATGGAAGGCATGCCGCGTGGTGATGCCGTTCAAGGTGACCTCGTAGTGCCAGCGCCCCACAGGCGGATTGGCGGGCAGCACATAGCTGTTCCACCACCAGGAGGCCGCATAGTACTGGGGTGAGGTGGTGTTCCAGCTCGCGAAGACGCTGTTGTCCGGTCGGCGTACCGTGCTGGAACTGACCTGACCGTTGAGCTGGTCCCGGTAGTAGGCGGCGAAATACACCGTTTGCCCGCCGCAATACGAGTCGCGCACGTTCAGCACCTCCTGGCTCGGACAGGTGCCCCAGCCGGGCGTGGCGAAGTGGGTGCGGATGGCGTTCACCGCAGGGTCGAAATACGGGCGCTGGCCCGCCCACCATGAGCTGGAGGTGGTGCTGTTGCACGGACCTGCCCAGGGGTCGATCAGGTTGTTGCTCGCATCATACACCTCCAGGTGAAGGTGCGGCCCGGTGCTGCTTCCCGAACTGCCCACGACACCGAGGTACTCCCCCTGCGCCACGGCCTGGCCCACGGTCTTGCTGGTGAGCGAGCCCGACTTCAGGTGGCCATACCAGGCCACGCTGCCATCGTTGTGCTGGATGTACACCGCGTTCCAAGGGTTCGAGTTGAACCCGCAACTGCGATCGAAATGGCCATCCTGTTTCAGGACGATCACCCCGGAGGAGGCCGCCACCACCTCCACCTGGTCGAAGTCCATCTTATACCAGCTCCACGGCCATGTGAAGATGTCCGTGCCTTTGTGATTGTAACCGTTGGAGAGGTCGTAGCTGCGCGTGCCGCAGTTGTGGTCGAGCAGTTGGTTCGGGTAGGCCGCATTGAGGTCCACGTAGTTCGAGATGCCGTGGTAGCCCGGGTCGGTGAGACCGCCTCCTGCGCGCAGGGGCCATGTGAACAATGGCGAGGGGATCAGTGGGTCAGCGGGCAGCAGACCTTCCGCGCGCAGTGTGGCCCGGTTCGATTCCAGTTCGACCAGTATCGCCTCTCGCTGCGCCTCGCTCACGCATTCGGTGGGGGCCTGAACGTAATGGCCGTGACCGCTGTGCTCGCCGGCATGGTCCACGACGAGCTGAGCGGGCGCCACTGTGGACAGGAGCGCGAGGGAGGCCAGGGCAGTAGAGGTTCGGATGTGCATGGTTGAGGGGATTGAGGATGTCGGACACGCCGGACCGACCGACGTGTTCATCTTGATCACGGCAGCTGCGCGTTCCTTACCGCCGTCGGCACAGTACCACCGATGTTCACCAGGATGGGATCGCGGTCGTTGGCGCTGCC
>JADLBK010000069.1 GCA_020847755.1 Flavobacteriales bacterium
CGTTGTCGAAGGTGAAGAAGAGCGGGTTCCAGCTGTCCTTGAAGCCGGTGCGCATGTACTCGGTGAAGGGCTCCTTGTCCGTCGCGCGGTAGTACACCACCTGGTCGGTGCCATCGGTCTTGGTGGCCATGCGGATCACCCCGTTGTGGTCGGTGATCCAGCCCTCGAAGTTCTCCTTGCTGTTGTCGTACAAAGGCTTGATCTCGCCGGTGGCGATGTCGCACCGGTAGTGGTCGAAGACCTGCGGGTTGCGCTGGTTCATCTGCAGCATCACCTTGGTCTCCATGCCGGGCACATTGTGCAGGCGATCGAGGGTGCCGGCCCGCACGCCCTTCTCGGGGGTCAAGGCCTTGGCGTCGGTGCCGTCGATGCTGGCGCTGAACACGATGAAGTTCTCGTCGCCATTGATGTCGCGGCTGTAGACCAGGCGATCGCCCTTCCAGAAGTAGCCGCCGATGTCGCGCACCGTGTCGTGGGTCACCTGCGTGGCCACGCTGTCGCCGATGCGCTGCACGAAGAGGTTCATGCGGTTCTTCCACGGCGCCCGGTAGCTGAAGTGGCTGCCATCGGGGCTGATCTGGAAGCCGGCCTTCTCGGGGTTCTTGAAGAAGAGCTTCATGTCGATCACGGGTGGCGGTTGCACGGCCGCGGTGCGGCCGGCGGGTGGCTGGCCATCGCCACAGGCGGCCAGCAGCGTGCCCAGCAGCAGGCCGGCGGGAAAGAGGTTGCGCATCATCGGGGGTTTGGGTGGGGAGCAAAGGTCTCCGTCAGGGCCCCTCCCCCGCTGCACGATCCATGGAACGTTGCCCACAGGGATGGACCGTTGACCGGCCGGATGAACGGCGGTCAGCGCCGGTAGCGAAGGACACGCACGCCCCGGTCGGCCTCCACGGCATCGGGCTCCCCGAGGCGGTCGGACAGTCGGTGCTCCAGCTGCTGCTCCGGGTCCACCAGTCGGGCGCCTGCGTCCACCAGCACGAGGGTATCGGCCAGGGTGGACACGGCGGGCGGGTGCATCGGATCGTCGACCGGGTGGATGCCTCGGGCGGCGAGGGCATCGGACCAGGTGCCGGTGTGGGCGAAGAGCGAGGGGTCCACCTGCCAGGCATAGGTGTGGGCGTACCAGCCGGGGATCAGCAGCACGGGCGCGCGGCCCTTGCCCATGGCCTGCGCCACGGCCACCACGCGTTCGGGCCGGCCGTCGGGTCCACGGCCGGGCTCGAAACCGAGGGCCATGCCACCGACGCCAACAGCCGCCAGCGCCCAGCCCACCTGCCGCCAGGGGACAGCGTGCAGCAGGGCATGGGCCACCAACAGGCACCAGCCCGGCGCCGCGAACAGCAGATAACGGTCCAGGAACACCGGCACGCGCTGGCTCAGCACGAACAGGCCCAGCAGCGGGAGCAGCGCCCACAACAGGCCCAGGGTCCACAGCGCCCCGCGCCCATCGCGCCGCGTGGAGGCCGCGATGATGGCCGCCAGAAAGAGCAGCACCAGCACCGGCGCGTTGCTCCAACGCCACAGCATGTTGTACAGCTCCTCGGGCGGCGGCACGGTGAGCCAGGTGCCCTGCCCCACCGACCGGCTGAAGCGATCGATCAGCACCGTGGCATAGGGGATGTAGGCCAGCACGGCCACGCCTGCGGCCAGGGCCATGGTGCGCCGTGCCGACCGCAGGTCGGGAACGAACAGGACCAGCACGGCCTGCACGCCCAGCATCAACCAGCCGAAGAAATGGGTGTACACCATGGCCACATTGAGCAGGGCCAGCAGGGGCAGGGCGCCGCGTGGACGTACCGGAGCGAACTGTGCCACACGCACCAGCTGCCACACGCCTGTCACGGCCAGCAACTGGAAGAGCGGATAGGCGCGCACCTCATGGGCGAAGCCCTGCTGGTAGCTGCTGCAGATGAAGAGGAGCACGGCGGCGAAACCCGCCAGCCGCCCGCCGAGGGCACGACCGATGAGGAAGAGCGGCCAGGCGGTGAGGCCCGAGGCCACCACACTGGGCATGCGCAACCAGGCCACATCGCCGTCCGCCAAGGGCAGGAAGGCTTTCACCAGCAGGAAGTGGAGCGGCGGGTTGTTCTCGTGCCGCAGCTGCGCGAACAGCTCGGCCAGCGGACGGTGCGCCCAGTACACGGTGAAGGGCTCGTCGTGCGTCAGCCCCACCAGGCCCACGAAGAGGCTGCGCACCACGAGGGCCAGCGCCACCAGCGCGGCGATCACCAGGGCGTCGGTGGGCAGCCGTTTCATGGTGCGCGGTGCATCAGGTGGTGCGGACCGATGCCGGGCAGCTCGAAGGCCTCCCCGACCACGGCGAAACCGAGCCGGGTGTAGAACCCGCTGGCGCTGGTCCGCGCATTGCACCAGAGCAGGTCCCCGTCGGCGGTGCGCACCGCGTTCAGCGCTTCGACCACGAGCAATGCACCGACACCCAGCCCGCGCCGATCGGGATGCACGGCCATGCCGCGCAGGCGGAACGGCTTCGCCGCAGGAAGGGCCGCACAGGCTTCCGCGTAAATGGAGGCGATGCCCACGAGCGCATCATCGGCCCAAGCGCCCAGGTGGAAGCTGTCCGCCTCCTCATCGTGCGGGAACGCACAGGCCTCCAACGGCAGGCCCGGCCTCAGCACCAACTGGCGCAGCGGCCAGGTGGCACGGGCATGGATCCGATCGATGCGCATGCGTGCAAAATAGGCCGCGCGTCCCCTAGGGCGGGCCGATCAGTCCCATCCGGTCGTTGAGCACGGCAGCCGCCAACACCGCGCGTGAGCTGTCCACACCCGCCACACCGGTGTTGGGGGCCTCCGCCATGGGAAGCCCGTCAAGAGTGAGCCGGATCACGTCCGGAGCGTACACCCCGCGCACCGTGTCCCGCTCCAGGATGGTGCAGGAGGCGGTGCCGGGCACGGCGATGCCACCGGGCAGGGCGATGCGGGTGCATAAGTGCCATGTGCCGGAGGATGGATCGGGCGTGGCGGTATGCGGCGGCAGGGCGAGGGCGGAGAACAGTGCAAGCAACAGGATGGCCACGCCCGGAACACGACCGGTGGCCACCCACATCGGGATGCGGAACGCTCGCGCCAGCACGGCGGCCAGCCCGCCGGCGAGCAAGGCATAGCCCACTGCCGCGGCCAGCCGCAGGGGCAGGGCCGGCGCAGCATCGACCAGCGAATACGGGTCGGCCAGCAGATATCCCGCCCGCCACGGCAGCAGGAAGGCCGCGCCCGGATGCCCGTCGAGCAGCAGCCGCCCGATCCACCAGTAGGCCAGCCGGGCACCGCCCACCAGGCCCAGGCCCAGCAGGGTGAAGTGCAGCGCCGAACGCGTGTTCTCGTCCAGCGAGGGCCTCATCGGTGCGGTCAGCGGATGTAACGCAGGTCGTGGTCGTTGCGCAGCGCGCGCAGGCTGGCGTGGATCAGCTTGATCACGGCCTCCACGTCGTTGCGGTGCACGCTTTCCACGGTGGTGTGCATGTAACGCAGGGGCAGGCTGATGAGCGCGCTGGGCACCCCGGCGGCGCCGTACGCGAAGGCGTCGGTGTCCGTGCCCGTGGCGCGGCTGGCGGCCAGGCGCTGGAAGGGGATCCTGCTGCGCGTGGCGGTGTCCACGATCAGCTTCAGCAGGTTGTTGTGCACGGCCGGTGCGTAGCTCAGCACGGGTCCCTGCCCGCAGGCGATGTCGCCGTTCTGCACCTTGTTCATCAGCGGCGTCTGGGTGTCGTGCGTCACGTCGGTCACGATGGCCACGTTCGGGCGGATGCGCTCCACGATCATCTCGGCACCGCGCAGGCCCACCTCCTCCTGCACGCTGTTGGTGATGTAGAGCCCGAAGGGCAGCCGCTTGCGCTCGGCGTGCAGCAGGCGGGCCACTTCGGCGATCATGAAGCCGCCGATGCGGTTGTCGAGGGCGCGGCCCACGAAGTGGCGTCCGTTCAGCACCATGAACTCGTCCTCGTAGGTGATCACGCAGCCCACGTGCACGCCGAGCTTCTCCACCTCCTCCTTGCTGCTGCA
>JADLBK010000070.1 GCA_020847755.1 Flavobacteriales bacterium
GTGTGCGCATGTGCCCATGTGCACATGACCACATGACCACATGACCACATGACCGCCTGTCCGCCCTGGTCGTCCGCGCGGTCATGTGCCTTCCGCCGCTTTCGCCGCGCCCACCGCCCGGCCGTTCAGCAGGATGCTGCTGCCCTGTCCGGTCTTGAATCCGGCGCCTTCGGGCACGTCCACATCGCGCAGCTCGATGCGCACGGGCCCGTTGCGCACCTCGTCCTTGCCCGCATGTGCGGCCTGCTGCGCGTCGATGCGGCCTGCGCTCAGCACCACGGATGAACCTTCGCGTGCCTCGATGCCGGTGCCACAATGCGTGAGCGTGGCGTTCGTCAGTTCCACACGGGCCAGCGCGGTGGCCTTCAGGGCCTCCCCCTTCGCCCCGTCGATCACGAGCTCGGTGAAGCTGGCCCCGCCGCCATGCACGCTCACCGCATCGTCCGCAGCGCCCAGAAAGCGGAGCCCGGTGGCCTGCACTGCGGCGTGCACGGCCTCCAGCTGATCGGAACCACCGGCGAAGGTGCTGTGGCGCAGCTGGGCCTCCCCTTCGGAAATGGCCAGCAGGGTGCTGCCTGTTCCGCTGAAGACCGCGTGCGTGACCGTCACTGGCGAACGGTGGAAGCTGACGTCGGCGCTGCGCAGCTGATCCGCATGGAACCGCATCAGGCCCTCGAAGCGCACATGGTCCAGCACCGATCGACCGCCGGCCTCCAGCACATGCACCCCCAGGCTGCTGCTGTCGGGGCTGCTCAGCACGACGGGCCAGTCCTCGGTGCCGGTCCACCGCAGCGGCGAGCGGCTCACGATCTCGGCGCCGTTGACCAGCTCGATGCGCAAGGGGGCCATGGCCACCACGGTCCAGCCCTCCGGCAGCACCAGACGCTCGCCCAGCGTCCATCGGCCTGGTCTGAAGGTGATGGTCCGTGCGACCTCATCGCGCACCAGGAAGGGGAATCGTTCCACGTTCGGTGCGGCCAACGCGGCCAGGTCCAGGTCGCGCACGTCGTTCAGCTTGAAGGGCGACACAGGTGCGGCCTTGCGGCGGGCGCTCCCCAGGAAGCCCATGACGGCATGTGCATCGGCCAACGCACTGTCGTTCACTGCACCGATGTCGAAGCGCAGCACCTGTGGCCGACCGACCCCGCCGCGTGGACGGGGAGGCAGCACGGAACTGCCCACCGGAGCGAAGCGGCGCCCATCGGCCAGTCGCAGGCTGTCCACCTGCACCGGCAGGGCCTCCAGCGGAACGGCCACCAGTTCCAACGTATCGCCCGAACGGCGGTCGAGGTGCAGGTGCGCGTGCTTGGGCGGATCGAGCAGCGCGCGGATGGCGCGCTGGTTGGCGGCATACACGTTCCGGTCCAGCTCCTTGTAGGGGAACTCGCGGTACAGGGTGGCGCTGGCGGTGTCCAGGGCACCTTTCAACACGGCGAACGCGCTGTCCAGGAAGGCGGGGCGGGCGTAGCGTTCCAGGTGGTGCACATAGGCGGCCATGATCCCCGGATCGCTCAGCAACTGGGTGTGCAGCTCGTCCTGTTCGCGCACATGGCCGCGGTACCTGTACGCACCGGCCAGCTCGCGGATGCGGAACGCGCTGAAGCTCTCGTAGCTCACCGGTTCCAGCCGCTTGAGCACCGGGTCGAAGTGGAACTTCACGTCGCTCCAGTCCATGCTGTGGTGGCCGCCCACGAGGTCGAGCAGCGCCAGACGGCGCGCGGTGCGGTCCGCGTCGAACACGGCCGAGGCAGGCAGCTCGCCGCGGCGGAAGGCCTGCACCAGGGCGAGGGCCTCCTCGAACAGGCGACGGCCCTGCGGGTCGGCCGCCAGATCGTTGGTGCCGTAAGCGTCCAGCGCGGCGGCCTGGTAGGTGGCGTAGGCTTCATCCAAGCGCAGGCCCTGCATGCTGTTGAGGCGGTGCTGCCAGAACAGCCCGGGGTCGAAGCGCAGCAGCGGCCCTGTCACGCGCTCGTTGTGCTCGGCCAATTCCTCGCCGAAGTGCTCCTCATAGGCGTACACACCGAGGTCCTCGCCGTTGAAGGTGACCCGACAGAACCCATAGCGCAGCGCGATGAGACCCTCTCCGGCCATCAGGCGGTGGTAGAACCAGTCGCAGAGGTAGTTCCGCGTGCCCGGGTGCTGCAGGCTGAAGCGCTTCATGCCCATGAAGCCGCCGTCCTTGCGGGCCAGGACGCGGAAGCTCCACTTCTCACCCTGCACATGGTCGCTCAATTTGCCCTTGATGCGCACACGCCCCTTGAAACTTCGCCCATCCACGGTGAATCGCGCCTCCACGGGATCGTTGCCATCGGGCATGATCACGCCGCGTTCGCGCGCGAGCTCCACGACGTTCTCCAGGCGTGCCAGCTCGGCGTCGTCGACCTCGATGGCGATGGTGGGCGGCTCCACCGCGAAGCTGGCCGGGTAGTTCACGGCCCACTGGCGCAGGAAGACGGGCAGCCCGGGATGACCGCGATGGACCAGGGCCCGGTGCGCGGCCCAGGCCCCCGCGCCAAGCAGTGCCGCAAGGGTGATCGACAGGATCGTCCAGCGTCTGACGCGTCCGCTCATGAAGGGCGCAAAGTAAGCCCCTCCGTCCCCGAGCCCGGCGTGAACTCGCGCAGCGCCTCCGCAGGCAGCGCCGCCTCAGCATCCAGGGCGGCCTGTTCGCGTTCCTCCGCCTCCACGATCTCCGGTTCGGTCACCACGGTCATGATCATCACCAGGATGATGGTGAAGGGGTTGAGCGATCCGGTGAGCCAGGATTCATACAGCACGCTGAACATCACGGCGAACATGGCGGCGAAGGCCATGGGCACCCGCTTACTGGCCTTGAAGAAGATGAGGAAATAGCTGCGGAAATAGATGAGGATGCCCACGATGCCCACGTTGAACCACATGGTGAGGTAGCTGTTGTGCACGCCGCCATGGTGGCCCAGAGTGCGCAGATAGGCGTAGTTGTGGCGCATGATGTACTCATCGTTGCCGAAGCCGCCACCGAGCATGAAGTAGTCCTGGATCTTCTGCCACGCGAAGGCCCAGGCGATGTAGCGGCCCGACCCGTCATCCAGGGTCTCGAGGCGGAAGTACTCCTGCAGGCCAAGGCTGATGACGATGGTGGCCAGGTTCGAGCTCACCAGCTCGATGATACCCAGGAAGGCGACGAAACCGATGAAGCCGATGAACGGCGAAAGGCTGAAGAAGCGGCTGAACAGCAGGAACATGCCGGTGGCCACCAGCGAGGTGCGCGAACCGCACAGCACCAGGAAGAACACGATGACGGCATAGTTGATCATGCGCTGCCTGAACGGGAAGAGGTCCTTCTTGAGGTGATTGAGGATGGTGTAGAGCGTGAAGACCAGGAACGTGAAGATCCCGAGGCCGTTGGGGTTGCCGAACAGCCCGCGGAAGCGGCCGGCGACGAAGACGGGCACGATCCGGAAGAACTTGATCAGCCACATCACCACGAGGAAGGCCACCAGGAAGCGCACCAGGTCCCGGAAGAAATCCCAACCACGCTGGCGGAAACTGAGCAGGACATAGTTCGGCACCACGAGGTAGAGCAGTGCGTAGCTCAGCGTCTTCTGGATCCCGGTGATGGGGTCGTTGCCGAACACCAGCGGAATGAAGGCATACACGAAGAAGGGCAGGAAGACCTTGAAGACACTGGACAGCGGAGTGAAGCGGTGCTGCTCCACCAACAGGATGAGCGAGAGGGCGATGATGTAGGCGTACTTGGCCGTCTTGATCTTCCGCATGGAGAAAACGTCCGGCGTCATGTCCGACAACACCAGGATGAGGAGGAAACCGAAGAGGATGTCGCCGAACGACTCCCGGCGGTAAAAAAGGAAGACCGATAGCGGAAGCAGCGCATAGATGACCGGACCTGCGAACACGGTGGACAGCACCCAGATCGTGACGATCAGGATGAACTGCAGCTCGTTCCGAAGGAAGTCAAGCATGGCTTAGTGGGCGGGGACGTGCTGTTCAAGCTGGGCGCGCACCAGCTCACCCCGCGCCCGTGCAAAGGTCCTCAGATCCTCCACCTTCCGTGTCCACTGGGCGACGGAACCGGGCCGTCGCCATCTTGCCACGTGCAGGCCCATCTCAGGAGCGAGGCGCGCCGCCTCGGCATCGATCGCGGCCACCATGGTCGCCCCGGAGAGCGCACCATCGAGCAGGCCCAGCGTGATGGCCCTGAACCGCTGACGCAGCACAGGTGAGCGCAGGACGGCTTTGTAAAGCTGGGCTACCGGCCCCTGATGTCGTTCCACATGCAGGAAGAGGTCGACCGTTACCGGTCCCGCATACCCAAGGCCCATGTCGCTATCGCCCATGATGAAGCGCCAGCGCCCATCGCGCGGGACGCCCACCGTGTCGCGCGGGCCCGTCCAGCGCCAGTACTTGACGTTCTGGTCGGGCCAGTCCAGGTTGCCCAGGATGATCTGCGCCGCCATATAGGTCAGGAAGCCGTCCACATCCATCCGGTGTTCCAGGCTGTCCACGTAGTGCACGCCCAGCGGGTCCCAGCGTTCTGCCATGGTGATCATCCGCTCGAAGCGCTTCACCTCGGCGTGGTCACCCTCGTAGAGAAGAAGCCGGTCCTCCAGGATGGTGTAAGCCTTCGCATCGCCGCCATGCCGGCGCGCCAGCTCCTTCGCGTCGATGCGCTCCCGGACATGATGCAGGCCCCAGTAAGCGCCGTTGAGGTACACCACCACCGCCGTCGATCCCGAGGTCTCGAATGGCAGGCGGGCACATAGTCCGTGCTGGACCACATCCCGTAGGAAACTGTCCGCCTGATCGTTCCCACCGGCGCGGAGCACCAGCATGCGATGTCCGACGCCCCGCTCCTCTCCACACCAGGCGACCGAGGAGACCGGCAGCTTCATGCGAAGGGCGTGCTGCGGAAATCCCCTCGTGTTGTTGCCATTGATGCGCAGCTTCACCGCACCCGACCACTGCTGCGCTCCCCGACCATCAATGAGCTCGGCATGGGCTTGACGCTCCCAGGCTTTCCCGCGGAACTGGAAATTACCGGGGTATTTCCACCATCGGTGGTCCCGGGGGAAGCGCCGCACGGCATCTTCCACCGTGCGGAAGATGCCGTGACCGGTCACGTAGATGCCCGAATCCGGATCGAAGAACGCACCGGGATCGGCCACCAAGGCCAGCACGGGTAGCGAGTGCGCGTGCAGCAGGACCGTCCGCGTGGTCACTGGTCCGCACGTGCCATCCGAACAGGCCGTGGCCCGCGCGGTGAGCGCCGCCGGCAGACCAGGCACCGGCGGTCGCCATTGCACGGACGTCGGGATCCGCATCCACGCATCAGCCGAACGGTGATCGGCCTGGATCGGCATGGTTCCGTGGATGACCCGGTCGGTGGTGGTCGGGGTCCGTCCATCCGTGGTCACATGGACGGTGCAACCCTCGGGCCCCCTGAACTGCAAACCGGAGGAACCGACCTCGACCTCCACACGACCGATCGATGAGGACCTTCGCGTGAGGTCCGCCTTGGGTAGCGCTCCGCGCCATGCCATGGCCATGGCGACCAGGGCGGACCAGAGCAGGAAGGTCCGAAGCGCGGGGACGTTCATCGCACCTCACGTGCATCACGCAACGCCCAGCGTGCGATGAGCGCCAGGGGGATCAGTCCCACCACCACAGGTATCGCGGCTCCCGTCCCACAACCGCCGCCCACCACCACGGCCAAGGCCTTCAGGACCCGATGGCGTTGCCCTTCAGCAGCCTCCGGCCTCACCAGCAAGGCCAGCGCCACGAGCGCGATGCTGAAGGGGACGGAGCCCTTGACCAGCGCGACGCCCAGCGCGGCCACTGCGGCCCAGAGGGCCAGGTGACGAGCCTCCACGACGGTGGCACCGGCCACACGCGCGACCAGAACGGCCAAAGCCGCCGAGAAGAGCACAGCCATGGCAAGACCGGGCAGGTCATGAGGGGAGAAGAAACCCAGCTGGTCGGCAAGAAGGCCCATCAGGTCCATGATGCAAGGGTTGCGGCGAAGGTAGGCGGCGGCGGGAATGGCTCGGCTGAAGCGTCCTTCCTTGGGCATGTATGGCCATACATCCTTCCTTTCAATACCCGTTCAGTTCGCGGAACCTACAGCTGCTAAAGATCTTTCCGGACCGATCTCCTGTTTTTCCGCTGAGCGGCTTTCATGAGATACGTTCGGGGAGATATCGCACAGATCATCTTCTTGAATGCATATGGATCCACGAACATAGCCCCCACCGGTCGCACACATCGCCTGCCACGAAAGTATGTATGGCCATACATACTTCCACTGGTCCTGGTCCACGTGATGCCCCTCCCCTTGGGCCCCGAACACCTTCCGACCTTTCCGCCCCTTTACTTTTGCCTCCATGCATCGCCACGCGATCTTCCAGATGCTCCTCGGACTTGCTCCGGGTCTTCTGACCGCGCAGGCCACCGTGCATCCGGGCACCACCCTCCATGTCATGGGTGGCACCATGGTCCATCTTCCTGATGGGCTCTCGCTGGCCATGGGACCTGGGGCATCCGTGATCAACGACGGCCTCATCCACCTCGCGCCGACCGCGGTCCTTATCGAGGCGCCCGGATCACCGGTCACCGGCCTGGGCATGGAACGGATCGACCTGCTCGTGAGCGCTCCGCCCACAGCGCTCGAGCCGGGCGGACTCGGCCTCACCATCACATCGCCCTTTGTGTTGGACAGCCTGAGCCTGGAGCGCGGGCACACTGTGCTGAGCGACACCAGCGGCGCCTCGGGTATCGCCCGTTGGTATCGCGCGCGACCGCAGGCGAACACCGGGCTTCACGCGGAGGTGGGCTTCCGCTATGACCTGACCGAGCTCCAGGGCATCACCGAGGCGGACCTCATGCTCTACACCGCCCGGCAAGGCGACAGCATCTGGCAGGGCATCCCCAGTGCCGTGAACCTGCCCTTGACCACGGTCCTCGCCTCTTTCCTGGACAGCCTGGGCACGTACACGCTCTTCGATGGATCCATCGGCACCGGGTCGGCGGATCGACCACGGCCCGAAACCCTCCATGCGGGGCCCAATCCGGCCGTGGACATTCTGGACGTGCATGATGAGGCCGACGGGTTCCGTGAGTTGTCCGTGATCGACCCGGCGGGCCGGACCGTCCTGCGCACGGACCTGGGTCGCCGCGCGACGCACCACCGTCTCACCGTATCCACCCTGGCCTCCGGCACCTATCTCCTGCGCACCGATGATGGGCGCAGCCTTCGCTTCACCCGTCCATGAACCGCTGGTTTGCCTTCTTTTCCGCGACCATCGCCGCAGGCCCTCTCTGCGCGCAATGGGACCTTCCTGTGCGGGTCGCTTTGAGCGGTGACAGTGCCGCCGACCGTCGCTTAAGCGGTCTGGCCGCTCCGCTGGAAGGTAGCGACGGGTTGGCGGCCGGGCTCGAGCGGACCCACGCGCTCACCTGGATCTCTGCGACCGGGACCGACAGCCTGACAGCGGACTGGCCGTCCATCGGCCTTCCGGTCTCCGGAGGGCATCCGCGCATCACGCTGCTCCCCGATACCAGCAACCATGGCCCGGTCACGCTCACCCTGCCCGGCACGGGTGCGGTACCCGTCGTCAAGTATGCGATCGAGCCGCTCGACAGCGCTGACCTGCAAGCGGGCATCCCTGTCGATCTGGTCTACGATGGCATGGCCTGGCAGGTCATTTCCCCTCTGCCCCATGCCTGCCCGCCCGGCATGTTCCCAGCCTCCAGGGATGTCTGCATGGAGCGGCTACCAACGCCATCCTCGAACTTCTACGGCGCCGCCAATGGCTGCGCGAACCGGCAGCGCCGCATGTGCAGCTTTGGTGAATGGATCGCCGCTTGCACGATGACGAATGGCATCCTTCTGGGCAGCATCGTGGACTATGAATGGGTGGACCACGCGGCGAACAGCACCAATGACGCCAAATCGATGGGGCTGAACAACAACACCTTCCTACCGGACTGTTACGCTGGCAGCACCCGGGTTCCGCTCACCGTGCTCTCCTATCGATGCTGCACCGACCGATGAGGACCACCGCGCTGATCGTTGCTGCCTGCGGTGGGTTGACCATGCCTGCGCAGGTCCTCCTCGATGCACCCCTGAACTTCACTGCGGTCGACAGCTCGTTGCGGCAGGTGGACGGGCTTGCGCAACCGCTCGATGAGACGGACCTGATCACCCTTTCAACGGCCCGAGCAGGGGGCGTGCACTGGGCCAGTGCGGGAGGAACCGCCAACGCCATCACCCTGGCGGCCCGCCCTCCGGTAACGGCGTACCGACAAGGTCTTCGCCTTCGCTTCATCCCCACGGTCACGGCCGGACCCTCCCCCACCCTCAATGTGGACGGACTGGGGCCGGTGCCGGTGCGGGGGCCGGAGTTCACGCCTCCCCCCACGGGCAGCATCGTGCCCGGACGGCTTGCCGAGGTGATCTGGACCGACAGCGTGTTCCGCCTCAATCCGCGACCCGTGGATGGATGCCCTGTGGGGTTCCTGCAGGTGCACGATGGTCTCTGCATGCAACAAGCGGAGGGGGCCAATGTCTCCATCTTCACCGCCCTTCGCCAGTGCGCCGACCGCGGAGCACGCTTGTGCACCTGGGATGAGTATCTCTATGCCTGCACGGTGCTCGGTGGCCAATTGACCGGCGTCTTCAACGACTGGGAGTGGATCGACGATACGAGCGACCACACCCACACCTCCAATCAGGCCGGCAGGTACTACTGCGCGCAACAGCGGGCCGTGAACGCCGTGGATGACCCCGCCGCCTACGCCCGCGCTCGCTGCTGTTACCACATCCGTTGAACATGTACGCCCTCCCGCTCCTGGCCTGCCTGCTGATCGCTGCATCGGTCCATGCACAGGTCGAGGTCGACCGTCCTGTGCTGCTGACCTCCCCTTCGGACAGTGCGCGACGCGTCATGGGACTGAGCGACCCCTTGGAAGAAGAAGATGCCCTCAATGCCCGATCGGCCGCCTTGGGCTCCTTCAGGTCGGCCACGGCCAGTGGTGGACCGAACGCTTGGAGCGCGGCCCTGACGCCCACCCTGGTGACCACGCCGCCACCTGGTCTGGAGCTCCTTCTCCGCATCCCGTACATGAACACCGGCGCCGTTTCGCTCACGCTCGATGGCCTAGGCCCCTTCGCTGTGGAAGAGGCCCCGGGAGACCCATTGGACAGTGCCGATGTGCCTGCCGGGCTGATGGCGCGGCTCCTCTTCGACGGATCCGCCTTTCAGTTGGTGAACGGCCGGCCGGCCCGGTCGCGTTCCTGCCCATCCGGGTTCGTGGAGGTGACCTCGCAGTTCTGTATTGAACCCGACCAACGGGATACGGTCGATTTCCAAGAGGCCGCCCTTGTGTGCGGTGCGCTCGGTGCGCGCCTCTGCACCTGGGGAGAGTTCTACGTCGCCTGCGTCCGTGCCAGCCAGCTCGGCCTCAACGACATGGTCGGCGATTGGGAGTGGACCAACAACTCGGCCAACGGTAACATGGGCGTGCGTGTGGTTGGCGTCACCTCCTGCACTATCGGTGGCACCGCCTTTGCCCTCGACCCACCGGCACGCAGCTTCCGCTGCTGCTTCAGGCACTGACCCCACCGGGCGATCTCGCATTTTCGCGCGCCGCCCCATGCTGTTCAACAGCCTCACCTTCGCGCTTTTCCTGCCGGTGGTCTTCGCCCTCTACTGGGGCGTGTTCCGCTCGGTGACCGGGCGCAACCTCCTGCTCATCGTGGCCGGCTGCGTGTTCTACGGCTGGTGGGACTGGCGCTTCCTGCTCCTGCTGGCCGCCACCAGCATGACCGACTACGGGGTGGCCCTCGCGATGGACCGGACCACAGGCCGGATCGCCCGCAAGCGCTGGCTCGCCGTGAGCCTGGTGGGCAACCTCGGCACCCTGGGCATCTTCAAGTACCACGACTTCTTCGCCACCTCCCTGGCCGATGCGCTGTCGCGTGCGGGCATCGGGTACGATCCGCTGCTGCTGCACGTGGTGCTTCCGGTGGGCATCAGCTTCTACACCTTCCAGGCCCTGAGCTACACCATCGACGTGTACCGCGGTCGCATCGGGCCCGTCCGCGACCTGCCCACCTACCTGGCCTTCATCGCCTTCTTCCCACAGCTGTGCGCCGGGCCCATCGAACGCGCCAGCCACATGCTGCCCCAGTTCGCCCGGCAGCGCGTGCTGAACACTGCACTGGCCACCGATGGCCTGCGCCAGATGCTCTGGGGCCTCTTCAAGAAGGTGGTGGTGGCCGACAACTGCGCCACCCTGGTGGACCGCATCTTCACCGACAGCGACCACCTGCCCGGCCCCCTGCTTGCCCTTGGAGCAATACTCTTCGCCCTGCAGATCTACGGCGACTTCAGCGGCTACAGCGACATCGCCATCGGTTGCGCCCGCCTCTTCGGCTTCGAGCTGATGCGCAACTTCGCGTTCCCTTACTTCAGCCGGGACATCGCCGAGTTCTGGCGCCGCTGGCACATCAGCCTCAGCACCTGGTTCCGCGACTACGTGTACATCCCCCTCGGTGGCAGCCGCGGCGGCACCTGGATGAGCGTGCGCAACACCTTCGCGATCTTCCTCCTCAGCGGGTTCTGGCACGGCGCCAACTGGACCTTCCTGGCGTGGGGCTTCCTGAACGCGGTGTACTTCCTGCCCCTCCTTCTGGGCCGACGCAACCGCGCCCATCTCGGCACGGTGGCTCCGGGCCGGCTGCTCCCCTCCCTCGGTGATGCCATGAGGATCGCCGCCACCTTCACCCTCACGTGCCTGGCCTGGGTCTTCTTCCGCGCCGAGGACCTCGGCCATGCCTTCCGCTATCTGGGCCGCATGGCCGACGGCTGGTCGCGCGCGGGGGCCTGGCAGCGGTGCCTGGCGGTCCTGGGCGATCACTACCTCCTGGCCCCGGCCATGGCCTGCGCCGTGCTCCTCTTCGCCGTGGAATGGGTGCAACGCGAGCACGCGCACGGGCTGGAGCGCCTGCCCGCGCAACGTCCGCTGCGCTGGGCCATCTACCTGGGCGTGCTGGCCGCCGTGGTCTTCGCCGGCGATCATGGCGAACAGCAGTTCATCTACTTCCAGTTCTGAGCCATGGCCGCCTTCCTCCGTCGTGCGTTCGGCTTCGCCCTCCTCGCGGCCGTGTTCGCCGTGGCCCTGCATGCGCTGCTGATGCACGGCCTGCGCAGCCGCACCACCGATGTGTTCGGCGTGTGGAACGATGTGGTCTCCGGTCGCGCGACCGCGGATGTCCTCTTCACCGGCAGCAGCCGCAGCCTGGTGCACTTCGACGCGGCCGCCATCACTTCGCGCACAGGCCTCCGCGCCTACAACATCGGCATGGACGGCACCCAGCTCGACCTGCAGCTCGGCCGCCTGCGCACCTACCTGGCCCACCATCCGGCGCCGCGGCTCGTGGTGCAGGAGGTGGACATCATCAGCCTGGAACCGGACAGCGGCCTCTACTTCGCGCAGCAGTACGCCCCCTACCTGCGTGAGCCTGCGGTGTATGAGACTGTGCGTCGGGTGGCGCCCGATCACTGGAAGGACCGCTGGCTGCCGCTGTATCCGTTCATGCGCCATGGCCCGGGACTCACCGCGCTGGCGGTGCAGGGCCTGCTGGGCCTGGAGGACACCCTGAACGACCCCGTTCACCTCGGCTTCGAGCTGCGCGACTGGCCGTGGGAGGGCTCGTTCGACAACTTCCTGCGCGAGCATCCGGACGGGATGCGCTACCACGAGAGCCCGCACGCGGTGGCCACCCTGCGCACCCTCATCCGCACCGCACGGGCCGCCGGATCACGGGTGGCGCTCTGCTATACGCCCGAGCTGGTGGAGAACCAGCGCATCACCCTGAACCGCGCATCGATCATGGGCACGTTCGCGCAAGTGGCACGGGAGGAGGGCGTGCCCTTCTGGGACCTGTCCACCGCCCCGTTCTGCGGCGACCGCAGCTTCTTCTACAACTCGCAGCACCTGAACGCGCGTGGTGTGGCGCACCTCACCCCGATGGTGGCGGACAGCATCACGGTGCTGATGGCACGCGCGGATCAGTCGCCCAGCGCCCGGCCGTAGAGCTCGATGAGGCGGGCGTTGCGCACGCGGATGTCGAACTTCTCCCGCACGACCTCCAGCGAGGCGTCGCCCATGCGCCGCAGCAGGGCGGCATCGTCCATCAGGCGGCGCAGGTGCAGCACGATGTCGTCCGCGATGGTGTCGCTGTCCCGGCCCTCCACCTCCAGCAGCCACCCGTTGCGGTCGTGCTGCACGATCTCGGGCAGGCTGCTGATCCGCGAGCCGATCACCGGCAGCTGGGCGCCCATGGCCTCCAGGATGGTGTTGTTGAACGGGTCGGCGAAGGTCGTGCTGACGAAGACGTCCGCCGTGCGCATGTGCTGCAGCAGGGCCGCGTGCGGCAACCCGCGGTGCAGGGTGATGCGCGGGTCATCGGCGATGGTCCGCTCGGCCCACTGCCGGTCCGCGTCCGTGGGGAACACGCCCCAGTCCACCTCCAGGCCGCTCACGATCACCAGCCGGACCTCCGGGCGCCCCAGCCGCTGGAAGGCCTTGAGCAGCTCGATGCCGCCCTTGCGGTAGAAGCCGTTGCCGGCGAAGAGGATGGTGAAGGTGTTCGCGTCCTTCTCGCCCCGTGTGTACTGCTCCACCGCCCGGTACACCACGTGCATCTTGGCCGGGTCCACCCCGGCGGCCACCAGCTTGTCGCGGTTCATGCGATGGGTGTGCTCGCTGGTGTAGAACAGCGCGCGACAATCATCCGAGGCCAGCCGCCGAAGCCCCCAGCGGAACAGCGGATGGTCCTCGCGCATGGGCTTGTAGCGCGGCAGATAGCTCTCCACCTCGATCACCCACGGATGCCGGTTGGCCACGATGCAGTTGTAGGTGTGGAACAGGTCGCAGCGCTTCACCGGGAAGAAGTAGCGCGTGTGCCACAGAAAGGCGCTCACGATGCCCGACATGTGCCACGGGATGTCCACCATCCGGGAGTAGCGGTAGCCCTCCGGCGGATGGCTGAACACATAGTGCTGCCAGTAGCGCGTCTTGTGCGAGATGCCGATGACGCGGGAACCCATGGGTCAGCGGGCGGCCACCGCCTCGGTGCGGAACCACGCGTGGAAGCGCGCGAGCCCCTCGGCCAGCGGCGTGCTCGGATGGAAGCCCAGGTCGCGCCCCGCCTTGCTGACGTCGGCGAAGGTGCGTGGCACGTCGCCCGGCTGCTCCGGCCGCACCTCCACCACCGCCGTGCGGCCCACCTCGCGCTCGATGGCCGCGATGAGCTCCCGCAGCATCACCGTGCCGCTGTTGCCCAGGTTGTACACCTCGTACGCCGCGCCCTTGCTGCGCTCCATCGCCGCGCGCACCCCCGACACGATGTCGTCCACATAGGTGTAGTCGCGTTGTGTGGTGCCGTCGCCGAACTGCAGGATCGTGTCCCCGGCGGCCACCTTGCGGAAGAACTGATGGATGGCCAGGTCGGGCCGCTGGCGCGGGCCGTAGACCGTGAAGAAGCGCAGCACCGTGACCTGCAGGCCGTGCAGCGCGGAGTGCACCCGCGCGAACTGCTCGGCGGCCAGCTTGGTGGCGGCGTAGGGGCTGATGGGCACCAGGCCATGCTCGCTCTCCTTCCACGGCACGTTCGGGTTCTCGCCGTAGACGCTGCTGCTGCTGGCGAGGATGAAGTGCGGCACCTTGCGGCGGCGTGCCATCTCCAGCAGGGCCAGCGTGCCGGTGACGTTCACGCGGTGGTAGCCGATGGGGTCGGCGATGCTGGGCCGCACACCGGCCTTGGCCGCGATGTGCACGATGAGGTCGATCGGCGCCTCCCCCAGCAACGCGTCCAGATCGGGCGCCAGCAGGTCCGCCTCCACCACGCGCAGCTGCGGATGGCCGAGCGCAGCGGCCAGGTTGCGCTCCTTCACCGCCCGTGGATAGAACGGGTCGAAGTTGTCCAGCACGGTGATCCGCCAGCCGCCCTCGGCGAGCAGCCGGTCCACGAGGTGGCTCCCGATGAAGCCCGCCCCGCCCGTGATGAGCACGTGCCTGTCCATGGTGCGCAAAGGCCCGCAAAGCTAACCGGATGGGGGTTGGCCCCATGCAGCCCGTACGCTCCAAGGTCCATTCCAACCAACCTCCAACACAGTCGACGGCAGAGAAGTCCCGCCTCCGCCAATGGCTACGGCTACTCCACCGCCACATTCCCCCCCGCCAGCCAGCGCTTTTCATCCGCCAGGTGCAGGTGGTAGACGCCGGGGACGAAGGGCGTGAGGGGGAGCAGGTGCGAGAGCGTGGTGCCGTTCAACGGTACGGTCTCCCGCAGCACCTCCCGGCCCGAGGCGTCCAGCAGCACGGCCTGCACCGAGCCCGTGGGCCTGTACCCAGACGGCAGCTCCAGCTCCAGCTGCACATGATCCGTGGCGGGGTTGGGCCATAACCGCAGCCGCTCCTGCAAGCTGACCTCATACTCCTGCACCCCCACCAGATGGCAGCCCGGCACCACGCAGCCCAGGCTGTCGGTCTTGATCACGTAAGCGGTCTGGAGCCCCGGATGCCCGCCCGTA
>JADLBK010000071.1 GCA_020847755.1 Flavobacteriales bacterium
CTCTTCAACAAGGAGACCGGCGAGATCATCAAAGTGGTGCCCAAGAGCCCCCAGCCGCCCAAGTACCAGGACGTGTTCGGCCACACCATCGTGGAGCTGGCCGAGAAGAACCCGAGGATCGTGGGGGTGACCCCCGCCATGCCCACCGGCTGTTCGCTCAACATCATGATGAAGGCCATGCCCGACCGCGCCTTCGACGTGGGCATCGCCGAACAGCACGCCGTCACCTTCAGCGCGGGCATGGCCACCCAGGGCCTGGTGCCGTTCTGCAACATCTACAGCTCCTTCATGCAGCGCGCCTACGACCAGGTGGTGCACGATGTGGCCCTGCAGAAGCTCAACGTGGTGTTCTGCCTGGACCGCGGCGGCCTGGCCGGCGCCGACGGCCCCACCCACCACGGCAACTTCGACCTGGCCTACTTCCGCTGCATCCCCAACATGGTGGTGAGCGCGCCGATGAACGAGGAGGAGCTGCGCGACCTGATGTACACCGCCCAGCTGCCGGACATGGGCCCCTTCAGCATCCGCTACCCGCGCGGCGAAGGCGTGATGACCGAGTGGAAGACGCCCTTCAAGGCGATCAAGGTGGGCACGGGCCGCAAGCTGCGCTCCGGCACGGACATCGCGGTGCTCAGCATCGGCCACATCGGCAACATCGCCGCCAAGGGCATCGATGCGCTGGAGGCCGAAGGCTACAGCGTGGCACACTACGACATGCGCTTCGTGAAGCCCATCGACGAGCTGCTCCTGCACGAGGTGTTCGCCAAGTTCACGCAGGTGATCAGCATCGAGGACCACGCCATCCAGGGCGGCATGGGCAGCGCGGTGCTCGAGTTCATGGCTGACCACGGCTACAGCGCCCACGTTAAACGCCTCGGCATCCCCGACCGCTGGATCGAGCACGGCACCCAGCCGGAGCTCTATGCCGAGTGCGGCTTCGACGACAAGGCCCTCATCGCGGCGGTGAAGGAGATGGTGGGGGAGAGAGGGGTGAAGAAGGGCGTTCGGGTGAGCGCGTAGTTTTGGTGCATGTCCAAGCGCGCCAAGCCGCGTCCCCGCTGCATCCTCATCGCCGGTCCCAACGGGGCGGGGAAGACCACGTTCGCGCGGAATTACCTTCTCAAGGATGCGGGCATTGAGAACTTCGTGAACGCGGACTCCATCGCAGCCGGCCTTTCTCCATTGAAGCCGGAGCGTGCCGCTCGCGCAGCTGGCCGTTTGCTTCTGCAGGAGATCGTTAGCGGTTGCTGGTGAGTCCTTTGCATTGGAGAGCACCCTGAGCGGTAAGACCCATGTTGAGCGGCTACAGCACCTGGCCGAACTGGGTTAGCTCATCGAGGTGATCTTTCTGCGTCTGGAGTCCCCGGAACTGGCCGTGAAGCGTGTGGCGCATCGCGTCAAGCAGGGGTGGTCATCATGTGCCCGAGGCTGATGTCCGTCGGCGCTTTTTCCGCGGCCTGCATAACTTTGAGCTATCCTACAAACCGCTGGCCGACAAATGGGCCATGTATGAGAACTCCGGCACTACGCCTATCCTCATTCAACGCTATCCATGACCAAAGCGCAACGAAAGGCCGAAGCGGACGACCACATCGCCACGATCACCCGCGCCCTGAAGCGCGCCGCCAAGGAAGCCCGCCGCGTGGCCAGGATGCACGGCACCAAGGTGTGGGTGATGAAGGACGGCAAGATCGTGGGACTGGAGCCCTGAGGCCCGCCCCCTGTGCGCCATACCTTCGGGACCATGGCCGAGCCCGGCAAGCCCGAGATCCGCTTCGAGACCAAGGAGGAGAGCAACGCCCGGCGCGAGCGGGAGTTCCTCGCCCTCAGCCCGTGGGAACGCTTGAAGAGCTTCCTGCGGGACATCGAGCGGAACCCGCCGGCCGAACACGAACGGGGCGAGGCCAGGGGCAACTTCATCATCCGCAAGCGCGACCATGCGGTTCGAGGCTGAGGTGAACGCCTTCCTGATCAAGGCCCACGCGCTCGGCCTGCGGGTCATCCTGGTCGGTGGGGCCGCCGTGAACCACCACGGCTACAAGCGCCATTCGGCCGACGTGGACCTGTGGATCGAGCCTTCCCGTGCGAACTTCGACAGGCTGATCGAGGTGCTGAACGCCCTCGGTTACGATGTGCAGGAGCTGCCCGACAAGGTGATGGATGCCGAACAGAACATCACGATCAAGATCTCCCCCGAGCAGGAGATCGAGCTGATCACCCGGTTCAACCCCGGTTGCAGTTTCGGTGAGGCGTGGGACCGCTGCGTGTTCGGCGAGATCGATGGCGTTCCGGTGGCCCGCTACCGGGTCCTCGCCCTCGACGACCTGGTCGCCAGCAAGGTGAAGAGCGCACGCCCCAAGGACCTGCTCGACGTGCTGGAGCTGCGCCGACGTTCGGCACCGAACGATCCCGCGCCGCCCGCATGAAGGCCCCGCGCTGGGTGCTTCCCACCTTCCTCGCCGCCTTCGCCCTCAGCGTGCTGGTGCGCCTGCCGCAGCTGGACCGGCCGCTGAGCAAGAACCACGAGTTCTGCACCGCCCTGGTCCTCATCGTGCAGGAGGTCTGGCGGCAGGACGGTTTCCTGCGCCACCACGGCTGCCCGGCGGTCACCTGGCCCAACCCCGGCGACCGCGGGGTCACCGGCCTGCACTACCCCCTCACCGAGGCCGACGGCATCTACTACTACCTCTCGCACCTGCCCCTGGCCTACTGGGCCCCGGCCGCCGTGTTCGCGCTGGCGGGCACCGCGCCCACCGCCCTGGCCCTGCAGCTCGTCAACATCCTCCTGCACGCCCTCACCGCGGGGCTGCTCGCGGCCTTCCTCGCGCGCATGTTGGCCCCTGATCCGCGGCGGTGGACGCTCGGCGTGGTGGCCGCCACCCTCTACCTGCTGATGCCGGCGCCGCTGTGGTACCACGGCAACGTATACATGAGCGACATGGCCGCGCAGCTGCCCTGGGCCTGGTGCCTGTACGCCTTCGCCGGCCTGTGGCGCGCTCCACGGCCGACCTGGCGGAACGTCCTGCCCCTGCTCGTCGCCACCGCCACCCTGGCCGCCACCGAGTGGGTGGCCGCCTTCGTGGTGCCCGTTCTGGCCGGTCTGATCCTGCTGCGCGGGAGGAAAGGGGGCGAGGCCGCGTGGGGGCGGGCCGCCCTGGCCCTGGTCGCCGTGGCCGCCGTGGTCACCGCGCTCTGCCTGGGCCTCTACGCCTCGGTGGTGGGCGCGGACGACCTGTGGGCCTACTACCTCCACCGCTACGCCGAGCGGGGCGTGCTGCCCGGTGAAGCCTCCGCCAGCGTGCTGGAAGGGTTCCGTCAGATGGGCCACAACCTGCTCACAGCCTGGGGGCCGCTGCTGCTGCTGCTGGCGGGCACCGTGCTGCTCACCCGGCCGCGCTGGCGCCCCCTGCGGACCGTGCTCGTATCGACCCTCGTGCCCGCGGCGCTGTACCTGCTGGTGTTCACGCGCTACGCCATCCACGAGTTCGCCCTGCTGAAGCCGGGTTTCGCGCTCTGCATCGCTGCCGCATGGGCGCTGGTGGCCTTCGCCCGTGAGCGGCCGGCACGCCTCCTGTGGCCCCTGGCCGCCACGGTGCTGCTGGGCGTGCTGGCCTACACCCGGCTCAACCGCCCCGGCGATGGCCGGTCCACCGGCGCCCCGTACACCATGGCCTGGGAGCAGGGCCGCGTGATCGCCCACCTCGCGCGGCCGGATGAGGTGGTGCTGGTGCAGGGCATCCCCTCCGAGCCGCAGCTGCAGTGGTACGCCCGCCGCAACACCCGCCCCGTGGCCGACGCCGTCGAAGCCTTGCAAGTGCTCCGCGAACTGGGCGCGACGCGCGCGCTGCTGGTGCAGGCCACGGCCCATGGCCTCACCGCCCGACGCTTGTCCCGGCCCGGCTCAGAGGCCGAAGTGGTAACCCAGGGAAAAGGCGACCGGTAGGGGTGCATTGTTCCAGCCCTCGCGATCGGCGGGGAAGTAGGCCATGCGGTAGGGTTCGGGCCACTTCATTCCACCAGCAGGTTGCCCCCCGCCAGCCAGCGCTTTTCATCCGCCAGGTGCAGGTGGTAGAGGCCGGGGGCGAAGGGCGTGAGGGGGAGCAGGTGCGAGAGGGAGGATCCGTTCAGCGGTACGGTCTCCTGCAGCACCTCCCGGCCCGAGGCGTCCAGCAGCATGGCCTGCACCGAGCCCGTGGGCCTGTACCCAGGCGGCAGCTCCAGCTCCAGCCGAACATGATCCGTGGCGGGGTTGGGCCACAGCCGCAGCCGCTCCTGCAAGCTGACCTCATACTCCTGCACCCCCACCAGATGGCAGCCCGGCACCACGCAGCCCAGGCTGTCGGTCTTGATCACGTAAGCGGTCTGGAGCCCCGGATGCCCGCCCGTA
>JADLBK010000072.1 GCA_020847755.1 Flavobacteriales bacterium
ACAAGTTCCCCACCGCACCATCCACCGGTCCTCCACACCCGGCCACAGGACGGGCGGCCCCGAGGACCGCCCGTCATCCAAATCCCTTGTGGGCCAGCACGTTGCACGCCCTATGGCAGCTGCTGCACCTTCACGGCCGTGGGCAGGGTGCCGCCCACCGACTGCAGGATGGGGTCCCGGTCGTTGTTGGCCCCGGTGTACTTCACCACCCCGTCCAGGTTCACGTCCTCGTCCAGGTAGCCGGGTGCCGTGGCCGTGGGCACCGTGCCGCCCACCCCCACCAGGATCGGATCGCGATCGTTGTTGCTGCCGGCGTACTTGATGGTGCCCTCGCCCGTGACGTCGCCGGCCCACAGCACCATGACGCCGTTGCGGTTCCGCCGGGCATCGGTGCCATAGGTGGGCGTCGACGGCGAGGTGAGGTCGATCATCGTGTTCCACTCGCGGAGCAGGACCGGCTGGAAGGTCATCGCCCCCAGGTGATTGCGGTGGCGCACCACCACATGGTAGTTGCCCGCCGGCACCCCGGGGAAGGTCACCGTCTGCTCACCGCCGGGCATCATCACATCGCCGGAGCGCTGCACCAGGACGGCGCGGGTGGCCACCACCTGCGTGGGGTTGGCGTTGTTGCGCAGTTCCACCAGGGCCCAGTCCACCGGGGCGGTCATGCCCTGGCGGGCCAGCACGTCCGGTGCGGCCTGGGTGTTGAGGCCATACGGGTCCGTGCCGGGCAGCAGGCCCGCCGGGCCCAGATCGGCCTTCATTCCGCCCGTCTGGTAGGGTCCGTCGAGGAACATGCGCAGGTTCACCCGGGCATGGGTGTCGTCCTGGTCCAGGATGCCGTCGGCGTCCGCATCCACGCCCATGCGGATGCGGGTGGTGGGCTGCACCAGCGTCCAGCTCAGCGGGCCGCCCGAGCCCTGCGCGGAGGACACCAGCTGGGCATGGGTCACCGTCTGCCCGGCGATGTCGCTCTGGTAGTTCTCGCCGCCCAGGTAGTAGAAGCCGCGCATCACCCCGCCGTAGCGGCCCTTCACGATCATGCCGTACTCGGTGGGCCGGTCGTTGGCCAGGGCCTTCATGGTGTTGAGGCGGGTGGTGCTGCCGATGGTGCTGCCGTTGAGGGTCTCGCGGAAGCCCACCGCCGGCATGGCATCGTTCACCACATTGCTCGACAAGGGGAAGTTGAAGCTCTGCGGGCTGTTGGTGAAGTTGATGCCTCCGGACCAGGAGAGGAGCTCGGGCTCGTAGTCGCCGAGGTAATTAGCCACACCGCCGCCGTTGAACCAGGTCTCCATCACGCCCTCGCTCATCATGCCGAAGCCGCTGGTGCACTCGGTGGTGTTGTAGAAGAAGCCGTTCTTGCGGTAGGTGCTGCGCAGGTCGGCCGCCATGTTGCGGTTGGGCCCGAAGTCGACCAGTGATCCCGCCCCTGTGCCCTCCACAGCCCCATTGCCGGGCAGCTCACCCCGGCCGGTCTGGGCGTTGTGGCAGTGCGAGCAGTTCACCTGCACGCTCACGAACAGGTTCACCGCAGGCGGCACGGTCTGGAAGGTGGTGCCCGTGCCCCGCACGCGGTTGGGGTTGAGGCGCAGGGTGCTGCTCTCGCTCTCGGGCCGCAGGGTGCGGAAGGGGTTCGGCACGTACCAAGTGGCGGCCAGGAAGTCGGCGAACTCCTGCATCTCGGCCTCGGACTTTGGAGCGGCCTGTCCCTGCAGATGCTGGAAGGCGCCGGCGAACTCGCCGAAGTTCCGCTTGTCGCCACGCCAGTGCAGGTTGCCGCGTCCACGGCCGATGATGTCGATGAGGAACTGGGTGGTCTTCACGCCCTTCATGGGGTGCAGCACCTTGCCGTCCACGGTGTCCATCGGCAGACTGGGGTCGCCGAGGTCCCAGCCCAGGCGGTCCCAGCGGCCGTCCACGTGGCAGCTGCCGCAGGCGATGTGACCGGTGCCCGAACCGAGGTGCGTGTTGTAGAGGTGCTTGCGCCCGGCCTTGATCACCATGGGCGTGGGGTCGAAGAAGTTGGCGCGCGCCACCTCCTTGTTGGTGGACAGGTCCACGGTGCTCACGGTGCCCTCGAACTTGTTGAGCACGTAGGCGCGGGTGTTGCCGGCGTTCAGCTTGATGCCGGTGGGGCCCTCGCCCACCGGGATGGGTTCGGCCAGGTTGCGGCTACCATCGCTGTTGATCACCACCACGTTGTTGGAGCCCATGCCCGTGACATAGGCCTTGGTGCCGTCGGCGGTGAAGGCGATGCCGCGCGGGTCGCCGAGGGATCGCTTGCGCAGGGCCGGGGCCACGCTGGGCGTGGCGTAGGTCAGGTGCGGATTGAGGTCGGTGATGGTGTTGGCCCCGCCCACGCTGGAGAACCGGCTGATGTTCACCCGGAGGAACTTGCCGTTGAGCACCGGCTCGAAGCGCACCTCGTTGGTGGCGTCGGTGCCCACCACGCTCACCTGGCCGTTGGTGGGGTTCACGGCCATCGCCATCAGGATGTTGCCCAGGCGGGTCTGGTACTGCACACCGGCGGTGCTGGGGGCGTTGGCATCGATGACGGCCACATCCCGGTCGGGCATGTCCCATCCGGCGATGCGGGCCTTGCCGGCAGCGTTGCCGCTCACCATGTTGGTCCAGTTGGCGCCGTTGCCGTCCAGCCATTGGCCGGCGGCGTTCTTGCGCACGATGATGCTGTGCGTGTTGATGAGATTGACGGGGTTGGCCGGGTTCATCGGCGGGTTGAAGCCCGTGCCCGCGTTGGGGATGGGCACCGCCCCCGCATAGGGTCCGGCGGGGTTGGTGGCGTCGTTGGGGATCACCGTGCAGCCGCCCTGAGGGGAGCAGATGCCGAAGCGGTTGGTGCCGTGCTGGAAGTTGAAGAAGGTGTTGCCGTTGAGCACCGTGGTGGCGTTGCCGCTCTCGAAGAAGGCGCAGTACACCGTGTTGCCATTGGGGCTCACGGCCAGGGCACGGGGCTGTTCGCCCTTCAGCAGCACCTCGGTGGGGGCGGCGCTGAGGTCGGCCAGGTTGAAGACCTGCACGCTCTCGCGGCCGGCGCAGGACACGAAGGCCTTGGTGGCGGGCACCCCGCCGGCGAACACGACATCGGCGGGCTCATCCTCGGTGAGCAGGCTGCGCACCACGATGTTCTGGGTGAGGTCCACGATGCTCACCTCGTCGCTCACCTGGTTCACCACCCAGGCCTCGGTGTTGCTGCGCACCCGCACGGTCACCGGGTCGAGGCCCACGGGGATGCTGGCCTGCAGCAGCAGGTTGTTGGGCGTCACCTGGAACACCTCCAGGGCGTTGTTCGCCGTGTTCACCGCCAGCAGCTTGGTGCCGTCGGGCGTCAGGTCGAGCGGGTGCACGTGGGCGCTCTCGAAGTTGACGAACTGGTCCGCCGGCACGGCCGATCCCACGTTGGGCAGCTCGTAGGCCTGGAAGGCGGAGGTGAAGACCACGCCTCCGAGCAAAGCGCCGGCGATCAGGAACTTGTTCCGCGTAATGAGCTTGACCATGGGTTCGGGGATGTTGTTGACGCCGCGCTCCGCCGCACAAGGGTCGGGGAAGTTAAGCGGAACGTCCTCGAAAGGGAAATCCCGGGTCGGCTCAGGCGATGACGCCCAGCTCACGGCCCACCTTGCCGAAGGCGGCCAGGGCCTGGTCGATGTGGGCGTCGGTATGGGCGGCGCTCAGTTGCACGCGGATCCGGGCCGTGTCCTTGGGCACCACGGGATAGAAGAAGCCGATCACGTAGATGCCTTCGTCCAGGAGGCGGTCGGCCATCACCTGGCTGAGGCGGGCATCGCCCAGCATCACGGGCACAATGGCCGCGCCGGCCCCGCGGGTCTTGAAACCCAGGGCCTCGATGCCGGTGCGGAAGCGCTGCACGCTGCGCTCCAGGCGGTCGCGCAGTTCGGTGCTGTGGCTCAGCAGGTCGATCACGGCGATGCCGGCGCCCACGATGGCCGGGGCCAGCGAGTTGCTGAAGAGGTAGGGGCGGCTGCGCTGGCGCAGCATCTCGATGATCTCCTTGCGGCCGGTGGTGTAGCCGCCCATGGCACCGCCCAACGCCTTGCCCAGCGTGCCGGTGATGATGTCCACCCGGCCCATCACGCCGCAGTGCTCCACACTGCCGCGGCCGGTCCTCCCGATGAAGCCGGCGGCATGGCACTCGTCCACCATCACCAGCGCCTCGTAGCGGTCGGCCAGGTCGCAGATGCCCTTCAGGTCGGCCACGATGCCGTCCATGCTGAACACCCCGTCGGTGACCACGATGATGTGGCGGCACCCACCGGCCCGGGCCGCTTTGAGCTGCTGCTCCAGGTCGGCCATGTCGTTGTTGGCATAGCGGTACCGCCTGGCCTTGCACAACCGCACCCCGTCGATGATGCTCGCGTGGTTGAGCGCATCGCTGATGATGGCGTCCTCCTCGCCCAGCAGCGGTTCGAAGACCCCACCGTTGGCATCGAAGCAGGCCGCGTACAGGATGCTGTCCTCCGTGCCGTGGAACTCCGCCAGCTTGCGTTCGAGGTCCTTGTGGATGTCCTGGGTACCGCAGATGAAGCGCACGCTGCTCATCCCGAAGCCGTGGGTGTCGAGGGTCGCGTGGGCGGCCTTCACCACGGCGGGGTGTGAACTGAGCCCCAGGTAGTTGTTCGCGCAGAAGTTGAGCACCTGCCGGCCGTTGACGGTGATCTCGGCCCCCTGCTCACTGGTGATGATGCGCTCGCGCTTGAAGAGGCCGGCCTCGTCGATGGCCTTCAATTCACGCTGCAGGTGGTGCTGGAGGGAGCCGTACATGGGTGCCGGGGCTGGTGGGCGGCGAAGGTACTGGCCGGGGGCAGGACGGGCGGTCGCGGGGCAGGTGACCACGCAACACCTTGGTTATGAATGTATTAAATCTTGCGACGAGGTTATCAACACCTGTTGACAACTATTTTCATTCGTCTATCTTCGCACCTCTTTCATCGAACCCATGCGTGCATTCATCACCCGAAATCCGGTGTTCACCTTCGTGGTGTTCACGTGGATCCTCCAATGGGGCCTCATCGGCGTCGTTATGCTCATCACTCCCGAGGGGATGCACGTCACCGAGGACAAGACCGCGCACATGGTGTTCCGCCTGCGCCTGCTTGGTCCCCTGCTCGTCTGCCTGGCAGTCACCTACTACGTGGAGGGCCGCAAAGGCCTGGGCAAGCTGTTCGCGGCCTACACCCGATGGAAGGTGCCTGCGCGCTGGTACATGCTGGCCTTCACCTGGAAGTTCATCAACGCCTACCTGGCCATCGGGTTCGTGTTCCTGATCTACGGCACCTTCCCGGGCATCTACGTGGACCGGTTCTGGGAGGGCTGGGCGGTCAATCTGCCGGCCATCATCTACATCGCCCTGATGGAGGAGACCTCGTGGATGAAGTTCGGCGTCACCCGCCTGCAGATGCGGTACAACGCGCTCACCTCGGCCCTGATCATCGGGTTCTGCTGGGGCATGTGGTACCTGCCCATGCTGATCATCAACGAGGGTGTGCCTCCGGGGTATCCCGTGCCGGTGTTCATGGGCTGCATGCTGGGCCTGGGCATCATGCTCACCTGGGCGTACAACATGACGCGCAGCGGGCTGGTGCTGCTGGTGATGCAGATCATCAGCAACACGGCCTTCTTCGTCACCCCGGTGCTGTTCGCGGTCACCAACGACCAGCACTACATCGTGGCCTACAGCTGGGTGTTCATGGCCTTCTGCGCTGCACTGCCCCTCTTCTTCGGTGCGAAGGACCTGGCTCGACGGCCGAGGGCCCGCTGGGATACGGACACCGTGTTCCCAGCACCTGATGGGGAGGAGGAGCAGGTCATGGCTCCACTGGTCATGAGCGGAGGGTCCCGGCGCTGAGCGCTCAGCCCTTGTCCACCACCCGCGGCACCTTGAAGTAGTCGCTGTCCTTCACCGGGGCGTTGCGCAGCGCATCCTGCTTGCTGAC
>JADLBK010000073.1 GCA_020847755.1 Flavobacteriales bacterium
CTACCGCGAGGTGACGCTGCTGGGCCAGAACGTGGACAGCTACCGCTGGAACGTGGACGGCCGCGGCGCGGTGAAGGACCCCGCAGTGCCGGTGACCGACTTCGCCGACCTGCTGGAGCGGGTGGCCGGGGTGAGCCCGCTGCTGCGCGTGCGCTACAGCACCAGCCACCCCAAGGACATGACCGACAAGGTGCTCGCCGTGATGGCCCGGCACCCCAACATCTGCAAATACATCCACCTGCCCGTGCAGAGCGGCAGCAGTGCGGTGCTCCAGCGCATGAACCGGGGCTACGACCGGGCCTGGTACCTGGACCGCATCGCGGCCATCCGGCGCCACATGCCCGACTGTGCCATCAGCACCGACCTCATCAGCGGCTTCTGCGGCGAGACCGAGGAGGAGCACCGCGATACGCTGAGCCTGATGGAGGCCGTGCGCTACGACATGGCCTTCATGTTCAAGTACAGCGAGCGCCCCAAGACACTCGCCGCTCGGAAGTATGCGGATGACGTGCCGGACGACGTGAAGGGTCGGCGCCTGCAGGAGGTGATCGACCTGCAGATGAAGCATGCGGGCGAGCGCAACCGGCGGCACGTGGGCCAGGTGCAGGAGGTGCTGATCGAGGGCGTGAGCAAGCGCAGCGAGGCCCACCTGTTCGGGCGGAACAGCCAGAACGCGGTGGTGATCGTGGCGCGCGAGCACGCTGGCACGGAACTGAAGCCCGGCGACCTGGTGCTGGCACGGATCGTGAGCGGCACGAGCGGCTCGCTGCAGGGCGAAGTGACGGAGGTGGTGGTCCGGCACCGGGAGGCGATGGCGGTGGCGCCCTAGGACGAACGGGCGGGAACGCCCACCAGACAACAGCACGGCATGAACGTACAACCCATCAAACAGCGCTTCGGGATCATCGGCGGTTCGCCGATGCTGGAACGCGCCATCGAGATCGCCGCGCAGGTGGCCCCGACGGACCTGACGGTGCTGATCACCGGCGAGAGCGGCTCGGGCAAGGAGGTGATGCCGCAGATCGTGCACCAGCTCAGTTCGCGCAAGCACGGCCCGTACATCGCGGTGAACTGCGGAGCCATCCCGGAGGGCACGATCGACAGCGAGCTCTTCGGGCACGAGAAGGGCAGCTTCACCGGGGCGCACGAGGCCCGCAAGGGCTACTTCGAGGTGGCCGACAAGGGCACCATCTTCCTGGACGAGGTGGGCGAACTGCCGCTGACCACACAGGTGCGGCTGCTGCGCGTGCTGGAGACCGGCGAGTTCATCCGCGTGGGCAGCAGCAAGGCGCAGAAGACCAACGTGCGCGTGGTGGCCGCCACGAACGTCAACATGCTGCAGGCCGTGCAGCGGGGCAGCTTCCGCGAGGACCTTTACTACCGGCTGAACACCGTGCCGATCCACGTGCCGCCGCTGCGCGAGCGACGGGAGGACATCCACCTGCTGTTCCGCAAGTTCGCCAGCGATGCCGCCGATCGCTACCGCATGCCGACCATCACCCTGGAGCCCGATGCACAGCACCTGCTGACGGAGTACCGCTGGCCGGGCAACGTGCGGCAGCTCCGCAATATCGTGGACCAATTGAGCGTGATCGAACAGACGCGGTCGATCGGCGCGGCGACGCTGCGGCAATACCTGCCGGAAGAGAGCACGGCGCTGGTGCCCGCCGGGGCCGGCCGTGCGGTGGGGCTGGACAGCGTGAGCGAGCGGGAGCTGATCTACAAGTTCCTGTTCGACATGAAGAACGACCTGACGGTGCTGAAGGAGCAGGTGGCCGCCCTGACGCATGGACAACCGCTGCCTTCCGTAACGCCACCGACCTACCGCGACGAGATCGTGCTGCCCATGGAAGGAACCCCCTCGGGCACGGTGAGCATCCAGATGCCGTCCCGTCCGGGTGGAACGGACCAGGACATCGAGCACACCGAAGTGGAGGAATCGCTGAGCTTGGAGGAGAAGGAGAAGGAGCTGATCAACAAGGCGCTGGCCAAGCACCGGAACCGCCGCAAAACGGCCGCGGCCGAGCTGGGCATCAGTGAACGCACCCTGTACCGCAAGATCAAGGAATACGGGCTGCAGTGATGGAAGCGGCGAAGGTGCAGGATGCCAGGGTGCCGGAGTGCGAGGGTCCGAACGCCATGGGGCGGCCCATCGGACGGACCCGGCTGACGACCTCGCTCCATCCACCACGCCTGAGCCGGACCCTGTTCCTGCTCTTCCTGCTGACCCTGGCCGGATGCAAAGTGAACTACTCCTTTTCGGGCGCTGACGTCCCCGCAGGCGCGTCCACCTATGACGTGGCGGTGTTCGAGGCACGCGCTCCGTTGAGCACACCACGCACCGCGCAGGTGTTCACCGAAACGCTGCGCGATCTTCTGCAGGCCCAGACACCCCTGAAGCTGGTGCGCGAAAGCGGCGACCTGCGCTATGAAGGCGCGATCACGGGCTACGACGTGCAACCGGTGTCCATCCAGGCCAATGAGACCGCCGCCCTGAACCGGTTGACGATGACGGTGAGCGTGACCTACACCAACAGCCTGGACGCGACGCGCAGCAGCACCTTCACCGTGAGCCGGTTCGCCGACTACGACAGCGCGGCCGACCTGGTGACGGTCGAGGAGGGCTTGGTGCGGACCATCAGCGACCAGTTGGTACAGGATATCTTCGACCGCACACTGGGCAACTGGTGACCCCATGGACCGCGAACGGCTGAACACCTTGCTGCAGGAACCCACGGCCGTGGGCGCCACGGATGTGGCGGGGCTGCGCGAGCTGGCGGGCCGCTACCCGTGGTTCAGCGGCGCGCAGGTGCTGCTGACGGTGGGCGAAGCGGCCACGGGCGGTGTGCTGTACGACGAGCACCTGCGCCAGGTGGCCGCCCACCTGCCCAGCCGGGCGCGGGTGCACGACCTGGTGCATGCGGATGCGGGGCCGACGCCCCGTCAACGGGCGACGCCGGTGGATGCAGGACCGCTGACCGTTCCGGTGACACTGGAGCCCGTGGCGACCGCACCCGAGGCGGGATCCCTTGAGCCGGTCCACGAGGAACCGACGGCCGGGCCCGCCGCCACGTTCGGCTCAGCGTCCGAGGATGCGGCCCTGAGCGAACGTCCTGCGCAACCGCCCCCCGCGGTGCCGGATGACCTGGACGACCAGATCCGCAGTGCCGCGCTGGCCACCGTGTACGACCTGACATGGTCAGCGACTAAAGCCCGCGAGGAGGTGCCGGAACCGACCGCCCCGGTCCCTGTTGAGGAACCAGCCCCGCCCACCGGTGCGGTCCCACCGGATGCGGAGCGTCCATCGGAAGCGCCGCTCCACGCGTCCACCCGGCCAGAGCGGATGCGGTTCACGGCCTGGTTGGACGAGGCACCCGAAGTGACCGCACCGGTGGCCATCCCGGCTGCGCCTCGAAAGGCCGTGGCGGACGCACCGACGCCGAAGGCCTCCCCCGCTCAGCCCATCCCTGGGGCGATGGACACGAAGGCGTTGATCGAGCGGTTCATCCAGGGGCAGGCACCGCCAGCCCCCCGCAAGGCGGAGTTCTTCACCCCCCAGCAGGCCGGCAAACGCAGCTTGGAAGAGCATGCCGAGCTGGTGACCGAGACCCTGGCGCGGATCTATGAGCAACAGGGCGACACCACCCGCGCGGCCGCAGCGTACAGGCGGCTGGCGGAACGGCATCCGCAGCGCAGGGCGGAGTTCCTGGCCCGTGCCATCGCGGCGGAAGGCGGCAAGGGTTGACCGCCGGATCGCCAAGATCCGTTTACTTTGCGCCCCCGCTGAACAGCGGACCTGTTCCAACGCTCCTTCGCCATGGTCGTCGTCTCCGTCCTCATCATCATCGTGGCCGCCCTGCTGGCCCTCGTCGTGCTCGCCCAGAACCCCAAGGGCGGTGGACTGGCGGCGGGTTTCACCGGCGCCCAGCAGATCGGTGGCGTGCAACGCACGGCCGACTTCCTGGAGAAGGGCACGTGGACCCTGGCCGGCGCCCTGATGGTGCTGTGCCTGGTGAGCGCGGCCGTGCAAAGTGGAGATCCGGCCGAGCTGGATGAGCTGGACGCTCCCACCGAGCAGGTGACCAGTGGCGAAGTGGCCCCCGAGGACGTGGCACCGGCCCAGGAGGAGGCGCCCGCCCAGGAGCCCGCTCCGGCAACCCCGTAACGCGTCAGGCTGGCAGCGCTGCTGTCAGGTGGTTGGCTCTCTCCGGGCCGAACCTTGCAAGATCGTCAGTCGTGTGGCAGGGGATGCTCTGTTGGCATGGCGGTTGACATGCGCGGCCCGCAAACCAACCGAACGATCCAATTCACCATGGCTACGAAAGTGAAGCCCCTGGCGGACCGTGTGCTTGTGGAAGCCGCAGCCGCCGAAGAGACCACCAAGGGTGGCATCATCATCCCCGACACGGCCAAGGAAAAGCCACAGCGCGGCAAGGTGGTGGCCGTAGGCAACGGCCGTGTGGCCGATGATGGCAAGGTGACCCCGTTGAGCGTGAAGGCCGGGGACGAGATCCTGTACGGCAAATACAGCGGCACCGAGCTGAGCTACGACGGCAAGGACTACCTGATCATGCGCGAAAGCGACATCTACGCCATCCTGAACTGATCGAACGGGCGACATTCATGTCGCCCTTCCCTTGTCCCCTCGAGATCCAAGAACGGGCGATGTGACCATCGCCTCGACAAAACCAAAATCCCAGAACTGCCATGGCAGCCAAGAACATCCAATTCGACATCGACGCACGCGACCGCCTGAAGCGCGGTGTGGACCACCTCGCGAACGCCGTGAAGGTGACCCTGGGCCCGAAAGGCCGCAATGTGATCATTGACAAGAAGTTCGGTGCTCCGTCCGTGACCAAGGACGGTGTGACCGTGGCCAAGGAGATCGAGCTGAAGGACGCCGTGGAGAACATGGGCGCCCAGATGCTGAAGGAAGTGGCCAGCAAGACGGCCGACGCCGCCGGCGATGGCACCACCACCGCCACGGTGCTGGCCCAGGCCATCGTCACCGCCGGTCTGAAGAACGTGGCCGCCGGTGCCAACCCGATGGACCTGAAGCGCGGGATCGACAAGGCCGTGGTCGCCGTGGTGGACGAGCTCAAGAAGATGAGCAAGTCCGTCGGTGACGACAACGCGAAGATCAAGCAGGTGGCCTCGATCAGCTCCAACAACGACGAGACCATCGGTGCGCTGATCGCGCAGGCCATGGAGAAGGTGAAGAAGGAGGGCGTGATCACCGTGGAGGAGGCGAAAGGCACCGAGACCACCGTGGAGGTGGTGGAGGGCATGCAGTTCGACCGCGGCTACCTGAGCCCCTACATCGTGACGAACGCCGACAAGATGGAGGCCGAGCTGGAGAACGCCTACATCCTGATCTACGACAAGAAGATCAGCAGCATGAAGGAGCTGCTGCCGATCCTGGAGAAGGCCGTGCAGACCGGCAAGCCCCTGCTGATCATCAGCGAGGACGTGGACGGTGAGGCGCTGGCCACGCTGGTGGTGAACAAGATCCGTGGCGCCCTGAAGGTGGCGGCGGTGAAGGCCCCCGGCTTCGGCGACCGCCGCAAGGCCATGCTGGAGGACATCGCCATCCTCACGGGCGGCACGGTGATCAGCGAGGAGCGCGGCTTCAAGCTGGAGAACGCCGATCTGAGCTACCTGGGCAAGGCCGAGAAGATCAGCATCGACAAGGACAACACCACGATCGTGAACGGCGCCGGCAAGAAGGCCGACATCACCGCGCGCGTGAACCAGATCAAGGCCCAGATCGAGACCACCACGAGCGACTACGACAAGGAGAAGCTGCAGGAGCGCCTGGCGAAGCTGGCCGGCGGTGTGGCCGTGCTCTACGTGGGCGCCGCCACCGAGGTGGAGATGAAGGAGAAGAAGGACCGCGTGGACGACGCCCTGCATGCGACCCGTGCGGCCGTGGAGGAAGGCATCGTGCCGGGCGGCGGTGTGGCCTACATCCGCGCCCAGAAGGTGCTGGAGAAGATGGAGGGCGCCAACAATGACGAGACCACCGGCATCGGCATCGTGCGCCGCGCCATCGAGGAGCCGCTGCGCCAGATCGTGGGCAACGCGGGCCTGGAAGGCAGCATCGTGGTGCAGAAGGTGCGCGAGGGCAAGGCCGACTACGGCTTCAACGCCCGCACCGAGGAATACGAGAACCTGCTCGCCGCCGGTGTGATCGACCCCACCAAGGTGACCCGTGTCGCCCTGGAGAACGCCGCCTCCATCGCCAGCATGCTGCTCACCACCGAGTGCGTGATCAGCGAGGAGAAGGAGGAGAAGGCCCCGGCCCACAGCCACGGCGGCATGGGTGGCGGCATGGACATGATGTGAGCATCGGTCCGTACGGAACACGACGAGCCCCGGCCGCACGGTCGGGGCTCGTGCGTTCCGCAGCATCACCAAGTGTGGGTAAGGCAGGCCGCACCCGGGTCGGCGATGCATGGTCGACGCTGTCCGCCGTGCGCAGGAAGGTCCATGTGCAGGTCACATGGGGATCGATCCGTCCCGTCACCTGTGCAACACGTCGTACCCGACGTTCGCCCTGATCCACACATGCTTCACAAGCAGGTCACGCTCCCGTGCCGAAGGTTGGATGCAGGCTTCATGGTCCCACCGAGCAGTCCTGCTTCCTTCGCTGCGCTGGCCCGGCACCGGTGGACGGTCACGACGTCATCAGCCCCGGTTCGGCCCAGCGGTCGCCGGGTCCGATCCGCTCCTCACGGATGAGCCTTCCTCCCCTGCGGAGACCATGCGCTTGACGACCATGGCAGCACTCCCTCGCGGATCCACAGCGTTCCGGCTCATGGGCGGCTCCAGCCATACGGCGGGGATCGGATCGCGCCGGCGCCAGGTGCGCGCGGTCTGATAGGCATCGCGGAACGCGGCGAGGTCGGCATCCGGGTCCTTCCACACCTCGTCGTCGATCAAGGCATCCACGGCGAGCACCTGGGAGACGGTGATGCGCGGGGCAAGCTGGCGACGCAGCAACTTCAAGCGCAGATGCACATCGGACAGGCGGTCCCCCAGCAGGACATCCTCGAAGCGCAACAGCGCCCACACCACCTGGTCGGTGTGATCCAGTCCGGTGACCCAGCGCGCCAGCTCGGCACCCAACACGTCCGCGTTCCTTCGTTCACCCATGGTTTCAGATCGACGATGAACACGTCGATCGCCGGGGCAAAAAGTAGTGCGGCGGGGTGCCGGGCGAAAGGCCCGGACCGGACTTCGGCGCCCGACCTTTAAACACGCGGTTGTGGACCGCTTCCCGAGGGCCTGAGGCTCAGGGGCAGACCGTGCCGAACGCGTTGACGAAGAGACCAAGACCACCAGCATCGCCCTTGCGTATGCAGCAAGCTCGAGGTGAGCGGGATCCGCGGCCACATGAACGACCGGCCGCTGCATCGGTCCGATCCGATCGCATGCAACGCCAGACGGCTTGCCCGATGGTGCTTCAGGATCCCGACCATGACCCGCGCGGATCCCTTGACACCAGGGGGATCGGTAACGGATCCGCAAGCGAAGCTTAACCTTCCCGTAGGAAGGTCTTCACGCCGGCCTTCGTGCTTTGCGGCCATGCCGCGCTCATCGCCCATCGGACCGGGACGCACGGGAGAGCCCGGCGAGGAACTGCCATTGTTCGCCGCGGCCGTACAGGCGGGTCGATCGGACCAGGCGATCTTCAGGCATTACACCTCCGGTCCGCCCATCGATGCACATGACCCGCGGCTCGATGCCGACCCCACGGTGCTGATGGAGCGCCTCCGAAGCCTCAACGGACCTGATCCACGCAGACCGGGCCCGATGGACGATGCCGAGAGCAGGACCATCCGGTCGTTCGCACCGGACGGGCTCATCGAGTTCCTGCAGCGACCTTTCGGACGCTGCTATCTCCACCCTGCCGCAGTGCCGGAGCCGATGGTGGATGAACTTCCTCTGCTGCTGGGGCCTGACGGAAGCGTTGGCAACACCTTCTTGGTGCTCGCCCCGGAAGGCCGTGGCGCAAGGCCCTTCGTCCACGCCACCACCGCGCTGCCTCACGCGCATCTGGCCGGCAGCGGCCGACGGACCGTTGTGCTGCCGCGACATACGTTCGACCCGAAGGGGAACGTCCGGGACAACATCAGCACCTGGGCCGTGGAGCGTTTCCGGGACGTGTACGGCTCACTGCCCATCCGGCACGGGCACGACCCCGGATCGATACCACCCTCGCTGTCGGAAGTGCGCGCCGCACGGGCCCAGGGCATCCGCCGTCGCCCGTACCGGAAGGGCACGACCGATCGCATCATCACCAGCGCTGATGTGCTCCATTACACCTACGCTGTCATGAACGATCCCGGCTGGAGCATTCGATCGGAGGAGGGCGGCGCCCCGCCCGGGCCGATCCGTATCGTGCTCCATCCCGATCTGGAGGCCTGGTGCAGCATGGGCCAGGAGCTGCTGGAACTTCACCTCGGCCACGAGATGCTGGAGGGGTGGCCGCTGACGGTGACGCCTTTGCCCGCACCCCTGTTCGAGCGGATCGTGCACGATACCGATGGTGCGGCCCACCTGTGGCGGTTGCGCATGCGGGCGGACAAGGCGGAAGGCTGGATCGAGATCGACGGCAGGATCAGGCTCGATGGCGTACCGGCGCGGGCCTGGGACCTGATGATGGGCGAACGGTCCGCCCTTGATCGCGTGATCGACCAGTACAAGGAGATGGTGCTGCATCCGGGACGCAGTGCCAAGGAGGAGCGGCTGGCGCGTGAACGTCACCTCGACCGTTTCGTCCGCACCCTGCGTCGGGTGTGCCGCTTGAGCCTGGATACCCAGCGCATCCAACAGCTGATCGGCTCGCTGCCACATGCGATGCCTGCCCGCCAGCCGGTGTAAGCCCCATTCGACCGGATCGTTACGCGAACGTGAATGATCGCGGCCGCCACGGCACCGACCGGCAGGCGCTGTGCAGGCCGAACACCGCACCCGCCAAGTGAAAGCCGAGCGTGGTCCCTCGCGGAGGCGAAATAGATCATGCTTAATGGAAGCGGAACGCACAGCCCACACAGGGCCTGGACCTTCGCCGACCCGGAAGAGCCCCTCCCCATGACGTCGTCCACCCGCCTCCTGTTGTTCCTGGTCCTCGCCATGCCGAACGTGCTTTGGGCGCAGGCCACGGTGCGGGGCAAGGTGACCGACGCCACCAATGGTGAACCCTTGATCGGAGCGGCCGTGCTGGTGAAGGGAACCACTCCACCGGTGGGCACCACGGTGGACTTCGACGGCAACTACTCCCTGCCCCTGAAGCTCACCGGTCAGGTCGTGCTGGAGTACTCGTTCTTCGGATACACCTCCCGGGAGGTGTCCGTGGACCTGAGCGGAGGCGGTGTGATCATCCAGAACCTGGTCCTCGCAGAGGCGAAGATGGAATTGAAGGAGTTCGAGGTGACCCACAAGGCGAGCAAGCGGAGCGATGGCTACCTGGACCGCATGAAGATCAACTCGGCCACGAGCTTCGACTTCATCAGCCGCGATGCGATGATGCGCACCGGTGACGGTGATGCCTCACAGGCGGTGCGACGGGTGACCGGGGTGTCCACGGTGGGCTCCTTCGTCACGGTGCGCGGCCTGGCGGACCGCTACGTGGCCACCACGATCAACGGCGGCCGGGTGCCCACCCTGGACCCCTTCACCAACAACCTGCGACTGGACCTCTTCCCCACGGGGCTGATGGACAACATCATGATCACGAAGACCGCCACACCCGATCTTCCGGGGGATTGGTCGGGTGCCTACATCTCGCTCAACACGAGCGACTACCCGGAGAAGTTCTTCGTGAACGTGCAGACCACACTGGGCTACAACCCCAACTCCAGCTTCAAGGAGATCGTCGCCGCAGGCACGAGCAGTACGGACCGCTGGGGCTGGGATGACGGCATGCGCGGCATCCCCGAAGGCGTCCCCGATGCCGTGGAGGACTTCCCGGAGTTCGTGGACCCCTCCTTGTACCAGCAGCTCTCGCTGCTCGGTCTGGAAGGATACCTGAACGGACTGGGCATCACATCCGGGACCCCCGGGTTCAACAGCACCTCGATGGGCACCACGAGCACCCTGCAGCACCTGGCGCTCACGGAGCTCGGTCTGCTCGCTCCGGCGCTGCTGTACGACGCCACGGCCGTAGGTCAGGCGGTGAACACCTACAACGCCACCTACGACCTGGCCTACTTCTCCCCCACCGTCAACGCCGGCCTGGTGCGCATGAACACCCTGTTCGACAACAGCCGCTGGCGGGTGGGCACGGGCACGGGTGACCCGAACTACAACGTGGGCATCACCCTGGGGGACCAGATCGATGTGGGTCGCAAGCGCGACCGGCCGGGGAAGCTCGGCTACCTGGTGGGCCTGCGCTATTCGGCAGAGACCCAATATGACGGAAGCTCCACCTTCCTGCGCACCTTCGAACGGTACGAGGATCCCGAGCCGGGCGACCAGTTCAAGCGCAAGGCCGAGCAGCGCATCAGCGTGGTCTCGAACGGGTGGAACGCGCTGGGCAACCTCTCCTTCTCGCCGAACCGCAACCACAGCATCGCGTTGATGGCGATGGCGAACGTGCTCGGGCAGAACAATGCACGCTACATCAGCTTCCTGGACCCGACGATCAGTGGCGAGACCTTCATCTCCGAGGAGCAGTTCTGGGAGCAGCGCAGGCTGTTCGCCTTCCAGTTGGGCGGCAAGCACTTGATCCCGGCGTTGAATCTGACCGTGACACCCGACGTCTCCTACTCCAGCGGCCGTCGGGACATGCTGGACTTCATGACCGTCCAATACGTGCTGCCACCTCCGGGACAGCCCATCACCGATGTGGACGGTGCGCTGACGCCTCCGGGCCGTATCTACCGGTTCCTGAACGAGCGTCTGCTGGACGCCCGCCTGGGCCTGGAGCTTCCCCTGGGCGACGACCCGGCCCTGGTGCGCAAGCTGAAGGTGGGCGGTGGCTACCGGTGGAACGAGCGGTACAACGACCAGAAGTACTACGTGGTGCTGGGCGCGCCCGGCCCCACACAATGGGAGGAGCCCGGGCGCTTCGACATGATGGAGGACGGCCGCTTCCGCTCGCGCTACGCGGCCTTCGGCTCGTTCAAGGACAACGACATCGGGATCCTGAGCGTGGCATCGCTGTATGCGATGGCGGACCACGCGGTGAACCGCAAGCTCCGTCTGGCAGGCGGTGTGCGCCTGGAACGTTCGGACCTGCTCACCGATGTGCGCCGGTACTGGGAGCTGGGCCTGGCAGCGGAAGACCCCGACCGGGGCACGGTGGGCGACCTGTCCATCAACGGGGCCGTGAACCCCGAGCCCAAGCCGGCGGTACCCGGCCGGATCGAACAATGGGACGTGCTGCCAAGCATCAATGCCATCTGGCGGATCACCGGGGATGAGCACGCACCGATGAACCTCCGCGCGGCCTACTTCCGATCCATCGGCCGACCGAGCTTCCGTGAGCTGAGCGTGGTGCAGTACTACGACTATCTGCTGCAGGCACCGGTCTACGGGAACCCCGACCTGGAGATGACCACCGTCGACAACTACGACCTGCGTCTTGAGCGCTTCTTCAAGAACGGGGCGAACCTCTCCCTCAGCGGATTCTACAAGGACTTCCAGAAGCACATCGAGCTGCTGCAGACGGCGGCGGGCGGGTTCACCTGGCGGAACGCGGAACGCTCCTACGTGGTCGGGGCGGAACTGGAAGGACGGGTGAACCTGGTGCGTTGGTTGGAGTGGCGCGGCAACCTCACCTGGATGAGCTCGCAGAGCCGGTTGAAGACCGTGCTTGACGGGCGCGAGCGTGAATACACCACGCCCATGTTCGGGCAGGCGCCCTACATCGTGAACTCCACCCTGAGCTACAGGGCGGACAGCCTCGGCCTGGAGCTGAGCGTCTCGTACAACATCCAGGGTCCGAAGCTCGCCGTCACCAACAACGAACTGGACCCGGACGCGATACGGGCCTTCGAGATGCCGCGGCACATGATCGACATCACGCTCGCCAAGCGCCTTGGCCGGCACTGGACCGTCAGCCTCCGGGCCCGAGACCTGTTGAACACGGCCGTCCGCCGCAGCTACCTCTTCGCCGAGGGCTACGGGCCGGACTTCGACAGCTACCGCTGGGGCACCGAATACCAGTTGAACCTCTCGTACACGATCCGATGAGCACGCGCGCCATCCTGCTGCTGTTCGCCGCCACCGCTGCGGTGAACCTGCTCGCCCAGGGCGATCTGGAGAACGTCATCGTGGAGACCTACTACATCTCCGACGCGAACGACGCCACGGACACCATCGGCGGGGGCGTCGTCGTCGGTTCACGCACCTACCGGGTGTACGTGGACCTGTGCGACAGCTGCGCGCTTCGCGCGGTTTACGGTGATGCCTCTCACCCACTGGTGGTCGGCGCCACGGCGCCTTTCTTCAACAACCTGGACCGAGGCCGGACATACGGGCATGAGGTCAACAACGGCGCGCTGGACGAGAACACCGTGGCCCTGGACTCCTGGTTCTCGCTGGGCGCCGGCAGCAACCAGAAGTACGGCATCCTGAAGGCGGACGATCCCGACGGCAGCATCCTGGGCGGCAACGACGGTGGCAGCGCGATGATCCCCGGAGGCCTGCTCCAGAACGCGGACCCGCTCGCCGGAGCGCCGCTGGATTCGTTGGACGGTCTGGTGCCGTTGAACGGTGGCGCGGCCCTGCCCCCCGGTTTCGCCGTCACAGGCACGAGCCCCGACAGCCTGTTCAAGGACAGCACCAGCGGATCTCTCTTCCAGACGGTGGACACGCGCATCAGCTGCATCACGCCCGGGGTCACAGGGCCGACCACCGCGAACCGGATCCTCATCGGCCAGTTCACCACGTCGGGCGAGCTGAGCTTCTGCCTCAACCTCGAGGTGCAGCGTGCGAGCGGCTCGATCATCAAATACGTATGCCTGGACACGCTGCTGCAACCCGGTGAAGTGGCAAGCGGTCTGCTGCAGTATCCCCCGCAGTGCGGATGCATGGACCCCGACTTCCTGGAATACGACCCCACCGCCGGATGCGATGACGGTTCGTGCTCCACGCCCATCGTCTTCGGTTGCCTGGACAGCCTCGCGTGCAACTACGATCCGTCGGCGAACTTCCCCGTGACGCAGCTCTGCTGCTATGGTCCGGACAACTGCAATGGCCTGGACATCACCATTGTCTGTCCGGATGTGAGCCTCGCGGATGCGCTCAGCGGGTCGGCCGACTGGAGCTTCCATCCGAACCCCGTCGCCGGCGAGCGATTGACCCTCAGCTGGGGCGACCACCGGCCCGAACGTGTGCGTGTGCTCGACGGTACGGGCCGCGTCATGCTGGACCGAGGCTTGAACGCCTCACCGGATGGAAGCATTGCACTGGACGTAGCGTCGCTTCCACCAGGAGTGTACGTGGTGCACCTGATCCAGGGCGGGGCCTTGTACGCACGCCTGTTGGTGCGTGGATGACCCGGACTTCATGATCTGGTAACGCAACGCACCGATGGACGCAACGACGTCCCGATAGTTTAGCCCGCTCAATCGACGACCCATGCACCGCCTGCTCCTTCCCGCCCTGATCCTCTTCGCAAGTCCCGCACTCGCCCAGTACAACCCGCCCGACCCCAGTGGACTGGAGGGCATCCTGGTGGAGCGCTACTATGTGGCCGATGCGAACGATGCTTCGGACACGGACGGAAGCAGCGACCTGGATGCGGGCGAGGTGACCTACCGGGTGTACGCCGACCTGAAGGCAGGCTACAAGCTGATCACGGTGGGCGGCTTCCCCGGACATGACATCAGCTTCAGCAGCACGACCACCTTCTTCTACAACGATGACCGGGGCGAAGCGTGGGCAGCGGACATCAACGACATCCACCTGAACAAGAACTCGGTGGCGATCGACAGCTGGCTCACGATCGGTGCGGCCAGCGATGCCCACTGGGGCGTGCCCAAGGATGAGGATACCGACGGCAGCATCCTCACGGGCAACGACGGTGGCAGCACGGGCACGCCGATGCTGGTCAACACCGATCCACTGGCGGGGATCCCGCTGACACAGGCCGATGGGCTCCTTGCCGGCACCCCACCGGGCATCCTATCCGTGGGAACGGCCCCCACCATCTTCAACGACATCAACGGCAGCAGCTACAGCTCGGACAACTTCGCGTGGAGCAGCAACATCGGCAACATCGAAGGCCCCACCCCTTCCAACAAGATCCTGCTCGGCCAGTTCACCACGGACGGCACCTTCACCTTCTGCCTAAACCTGTGGGTGCGCATCCCCGACAGCCTGGTGTGCAACGATCCGAACTGCCACGAGATCCTGGAGTATTATGCCACCATCATTCCTTCGGACACGATCGGTGGCGGGTACAACGCGGACAACAAGTTCAGCCTCCCCTGGCTGTGCTTCGACTCGAGCAGCGAGCAGGTGGATTGCCTGGGAGTGCCGGGCGGCAGCGCCCTGCCCGGTACCCCGTGCGATGATGGCAATGGCGACACCGTGAACGACACCTACGACAGCAATTGCGTCTGCCTGGGTGAGGACTGCGAAGGCGTACCGGGCGGCAGCGCCCTCCCCGGCAGCCCCTGCGACGACGGGGACCCGAACACGGTGAACGACACCTGGCAGACCGGCTGCGTCTGCACAGGAGCGGTGGGGCTGGATGAGATCACCGGTGGCAATGTGTTGGTGACGGTGCACCCCAACCCCGTGCTGGACGGCTTCAGCGTGGGCATCCAAGGAGCGGAAGGCCAGCGGGCCTCGTTCGAGCTGCGCACCGCCCTGGGTCAGCTCGTGGTCGCACGCGACCTGGGCGTGATCGGTGAGCGCTGGAACGGGCGGATCGACCTGCAGGATGCGGCCAGTGGCATCTACTTCCTGGAGGTGGTCCACGGAGGCACACGTGAAGTGAAGCGTGTGGTGAAGCGGTGAACCATGCGCGCCTGGTCCACCCTCATCGTCTGGGGATCGCTGTTCGCGACCACGACGGCACGCGCCCAGGACCCCATTGATGACGTGCGGGTCGAGCGCTTCGCCGTGCGGCCCGACCCCAAGGGCGGCGCCGATCTGGTGACCTACCGATTGTACATCGATCTGGCGGACGGACACCGGCTGAACATGGTGTACGGGGACGAGCACAACGAGCTTCACATCCGGACCACCACCCATTTCGTGAACTCAACCAACAGTGCGAAGTACGGCGACCGGATGCACCATCGCGACCTTCTCGAGGGCGACGACGCATATGACTCCTGGTTGACCATCGGAGCGACGAGCAACAAGCACTGGGGCGTGCCGCGTGAACTGGACGAGGATGGCGTGCCGGGGGATGGGCTGGTGGAACTGGACAGTGTGCCCCAGGTGGTGAACATGCTGATGGAGCCGGGCTACCTGGGCAGCATCCCCGGTTGCTGCCTGCACACGATGAACGGGGCCTGGGCCATCCTGGGCGGTACGGCCGGGATCACCGATCTGGGCCTTGTGCTGATCGGACAATTCACCACCGACGGTTCACTTGAATATCAATTGAACGCGCAGGTGAAGCGGCCGGACGGATCGCTGGTGCGTTGCGTGTCGACCGTCGCGAAGGAGTCCGACGAGCTGTTGGTCCCGATGCTGAAGGGCACTTCGGCCGTTGCGCCCCCCCGTCCCTGACCATCTCCCGAAAACGCAGGAAGCGTATCGATCGCGTAAGGTGAAGTGTGCCTGACGCCATGGGTCGCCGTGTTAAGTCCATGTGACCGAAGGACGATCCCTGTTCACACGGAACGCCACGATCCATAAGCAAAGCATAGCATGCCAGTAACGCCGCCTGGGTGGCGCGGCCGGTTGATTTGCCCCACCTGACGAAGTACCCGAACCCCTCAAAACCCCAAACCCATTTCGACGATGAAACATGTGAATCGAACTCTGCTGGTGGCCGGTCTGGTCGCCGCTGGCCACGCGGCCACCGCCCAGTCGGTGGGCAGTGCGTGCGGCTGTCCCGATGTGTCGGCACGCCCACAGGTGCTGCTCTCCACCTTGGTTGACGGCAACAACAACCTGAGCAGCGCGGCCACCACGCTGAGCTGCGCGAACCTCTACATCCTGAACACGCGGGTGTACGTGAACAACGGCCAGGACCTCTTCATCGAGCCCGGCACGGTGATCAAGGCGAATTCGAACCCCGGTGCGGCGCATGCGATCATCGTGTCCCGTGGCGGGCAGATCTGGGCGAACGGCAGCGAGGCCTGCCCGATCATCATGACGGCGGCCGCCGATCCGTTGGACGGCACCTACTCGGTGCTGAACCGCGGTCAGTGGGGCAGCCTGATCGTGCTGGGCCGCGCCTACACGAACAAGCGCACGGCGGATGGTGACCCCACCGCCACCGCCACGGACGGCGTGGGCACCATCGAAGGCCTGGCCCCGGGCGACAACCGCCACCTCTACGGGATGCCCATCGGCCAGGAGATGAACGACGACAACAGCGGTGTGCTCCGGTATGTGAGCCTGCGGCATGGCGGTCAGATCATCGGTGCGAACAACGAGATCAACGGACTGACGCTCGGCGGTGTGGGCAAAGGCACCTCGATCGACCACGTGGAGGTGATCTCCAACCTGGACGACGGCTTCGAGATGTTCGGTGGCACGGTGGACCTGAAGAACCTGGTGGCGGCGCACTGCGACGATGATTACATCGACTGGGATCAGGGCTACAATGGCCGACTGCAGTTCATCTATGGCATCCAGGGCCCGGACAACAGCGGCGGAGCCAACAACCAGGGCGACAACGCCTTCGAGTGCGACAGCGACGATGCCGCGACGAACTTCGGCAACGGCGGACTTCGCTCCACCCCGGTGGTGTACAACGCCACGATCATCGCCCGCAACCTGAACGACGAGGCGCTGGAGATGAAGGAGCGCACGCAGGGCAAGGTGATCAACAGCATCTTCGCGCGCTTCGCCCGCGGACTGAACATGACCACGGAGTGCGCTGGCTTCTGGAACGCGAACCAGATGGAGGTGCGCAACTGCACCTTCCAGGAGGTGGGCACACCGCTCCGCATCAACAACGTGGTCCCTGCACCCGGCAGCCCCGAGCAGACCAAGTTCGCCGCCGACGGCAACCTGAGCGTGGGCGCCAACGCGCTGATCGATGCCACCTACACGATGGGTGCGAACAACAGCCTGACCGACCGAGTGAACCCGGTGCCCGCCGCCGGTGCCGTGGCCGCGCAGACCACGCTGACGCCGCCGGTGGACGGCTTCTTCACCGGGGCCAAGTACCGCGGGGCCTTCCAGCCTGGCGCGACGCCCTGGACCGAGGGCTGGACGCTGGCCGCCCAGATCGGCCTGGACGTGGCCGCATCCGCCGGTTGCACGGGTGACCTGAACCGCGATGGTCTGGTGAACACCACCGACTTCGGCCTCTTCGTGAACGCCTTCGGCACCACCTGCTACTAAGTACTCCCTGAACGGACGCCGGGGAGGCGGGTCCGCCCCGATCCCCTCCCCGGCCGCACCGTCCCCATCAACAACACGAACCCATGAACCAGAACTTCAAGTACCTCCTGCTGGGGACCGCCCTTTGTTGCGGCACCCTGGCGGCCCAGGCCCAGGGCCTGGAAGGCATCATCGTGGAGGAATACCACACGGTGACGCAGGCCGATGCCGATGTGATCAACAACGACATCGCAGGCAGCAGCTTCACGATCGCTCCGGGATCGAAGGTGTACCGTGTCTTCGTGGACATGGCCCCCGGCTACAAGCTGAACCAGGTGTTCGGTGCACCGGAGACCAGCCCGGGCAGCGGGGTGAGCCTCAACCCGCTGGATTTCTCCACGACGACCACCTTCTGGAACGACGACAACTTCGGCGCGGACATCCCCGGCCAGACGCGTCGTATCGACGAGGGCACGGCCTTCGACACCTACATCACGGTGAACACGACAGGCACCTCCGGCGGCACCGCCGGTTGCGGCAGCGCCACCCAGCAGTTCGGCGTGCTGCGCACCGCGGACACCAACGGTGACCTCACCACCTGCGGCGTGTACCCGGGCTTCACGGGCAACGATGGCAGCATTCCGGGCACGGGCCCCGCGCTGACCTACAACATCAGCGGCGACATGGATCTGACGGCCCTCACGGCGAGCGCAGCCAGCTTCCAGGTGATCGACGATGCCTGGACCACGCTTCCCTCCAGCCAGGGCGTGGACCCGAGCGGCACCAACCGCGTGCTGATCGGTCAGTTCACCACCAACGGCACTTTCAGCTTCCACATCAACGTGCAGCTGAGCGACCCCAACAGCCAGCTGGAGACCTACGTGTGGAACCAGGCCGGTGCGGGTGAGCAGGTGAGCCCCTTCCTCACCTACCCGCAGCAGCTTCCTCCGGACTGCAATGGCGTTCCGGGCGGAAGCGCCGTGCCGGGTACGCCTTGCGATGATGGTCTTGCCACCACGGGCAACGATACCTGGGATGCGAACTGCGTGTGCATCGGTCAGCTGATCGACTGCCTGGGTGTTCCGGGCGGTAGCGCCCTCCCCGGCACCCCCTGCGATGACGGTCTGGCCACCACCGGCAACGATACCTGGGATGCCAACTGCACCTGCGTCGGCCAACTCATCGACTGCCTCGGCGTACCGGGTGGCTCTGCTCTTCCGGGCACCGCCTGCAATGACGGCAATGCCAACACGGGCAACGATACCTGGGATGCCAACTGCACCTGCGTCGGCCAACTGATCGACTGCCTGGGCGTACCGGGCGGCTCCGCTCTTCCAGGCACCGCCTGCGACGACGGCAACCCCAACAGCAGCAACGACGTGTATGACGCCAACTGCAACTGCTCCGGCACCCTGCCGAACGACTGCCTGGGCGTGCCGGGTGGTTCCGCTCAGCCGGGTACCGCCTGCGATGACGGTCTCGCCACCACCGGCAACGACACCTGGGATGCGAACTGCACCTGCGTGGGCCAACTGATCGACTGTCTGGGCGTACCGGGTGGCTCTGCTCTTCCGGGCACCGCCTGCGACGATGGCAATCCCAACAGCAGCAACGACACCTACGATGCCAACTGCAACTGCGTGGGGCAACTGGCCAACGACTGCCTGGGCGTTCCGGGCGGCCCTGCCCAGCCGGGTACAGCCTGCGATGACGGCCTGGCCACCACCGGCAACGACCTGTGGAACGCCAACTGCGTGTGCGTGGGTCAGCTGATCGACTGTGAAGGCACCCCGGGCGGCAGCGCCCTGCCGGGTACGTCTTGCGACGATGGCCTTGCCACCACGGGCAACGACACCTGGGATGCCAACTGCACGTGCGTCGGTCAGGTGATCGACTGCGAAGGCACCGCGGGCGGTAGCGCCCTGCCGGGTACGCCTTGCGACGATGGCAATCCCAACAGCAGCAACGACACCTACGATGCCAACTGCAACTGCGTGGGGCAACTGGCCAACGACTGCCTCGGCGTTCCGGGCGGCCCTGCCCAGCCGGGTACGGCCTGCGATGACGGCCTGGCCACCACCGGCAACGACCTGTGGAACGCCAACTGCGTGTGCGTGGGTCAGCTGATCGACTGTGAAGGCACCCCGGGCGGCAGCGCTCTGCCTGGAACCGCCTGCGACGACGGCAACCCCAACAGCAGCAACGACACCTGGGATGCCAACTGCTCCTGCGTGGGCCAGCTGGCCAGCGACTGCCTGGGTGTGCCAGGTGGACCAGCCCTCCCGGGCACTCCCTGCGATGATGGCCAGGCTCAGACCGGCGACGACACCTGGGATGCCAACTGCAACTGCATCGGTGAGGTGATCGACTGCCTCGGCGTGCCGGGTGGTTCCGCTCTGCCGGGCACCGCCTGCGACGACGGCAACGCGGCCACGATCAACGATGTGTACGATTCGAACTGCACTTGCGCCGGCACCCCGATCGGCAACTGCACGGAGATCCTCAGCCTGGACATCACCCTGGACAACAACGGGGCTGAGACCACTTGGGAAGTGCGTGACCAGTCCGGCACCACGGTGATCGCTTCCGGCGGTCCCTACCAGAACGGTCAGGCCGGCATCACCGTCACCGAGACCCTCTGCCTCAACCAGCTCTGCTACCGCCTGATCGTGAACGACGCCGGTGGTGATGGCATCAACGGTGGTGGCTACGTCCTCACCGATGCCAACGGCCGCCGCATCGTGGACGCCAACGGTTCCTTCGCCAGCACCAGCAGCGTGGTCAACGAGTTCTGCCTGCCGCTGAGCATGGCACGCCTGATCAACGCCAGCTGCGATCGCACGAACCTCACCTACAGCACCAGCACCCAGATCTACGCCAGCTTCTACCCGGGTGCCACCGGCTACCAGTTCTGGATCTTCGATCCGCACGGTTCCTACAGCCGCCGCGTGTTCAAGACCACGCAGAACCTGGTGCCCGCCAACCTGGTGACCCTGCCGGTGCCCGCCGACTTCGACCTCAACGTGCGTGTGCGCGCCCTGGTGGGTGGCAACTACACCGAGTTCGGTCCGGCCTGCCGCTTCCGTCTCAACACCCCGGGTGGTGCCGGTCGTGAGGCCGTCCTCTTCGACGAGGCCAGCAATGTGACCATGAGCCTCTACCCCAACCCCAACCGCGGGGAGGTGGTGAACGTGGCCTTCGACGGCATCGTCGCCGCCGAGCGGATGGACATCGACGTGATGGACATCTTCGGCAAGCGCGTGATGGCCGAGCAGATCGCCGCTCCGGGCGGTGCCTTCGTGCACACCGTGGACCTGAGCGACCTGGCCCCCGGCGTGTACATGGTGAACGTCCGCGTGGGCGAGCGCCTCTACACCCAGCGCCTGGTCCGCCAGTAAGCTGATCGACCTTCCGCCGAAGGGCCGCTCCTCACGGGGCGGTCCTTCGTGCGTTCAGCGGGTCCTTTGGTGGCGAACGCGCCAAGCTTGCCAGCCCAGCAGCAGGGCCGAAGCCAGGGCAATGACCGCCGCGAGCCAGGTCCACGGAAAACCACGATCGAGGTCCACCGGCCGCACGTCCCCGACCAGCACGAGCCCGGCCCAGTAGTATGGCTGAAGGAGTTCGTCCTGAGCCGCCTCCAGGTGCTCCAACTTTGCCCGGCGCAGCGCCTCGTGCTTGGGCAGCCCGTCGGCGAGGTGCGCATAGAAGCGTTCGATGATCTCCGAGGAGACCTTCTCATCGATGCTCCAGAGCGCCATCACGAGGCTGGGGCAGCCGGCATAGGCGAAGCCGTAGCCCAGGGAGCGGACGCCTTCCCCGTCATCGGCCCCCGCTCCCGACTCGCACGCGGCGAGCACGGCGAGCTGGGCGCGCAGATCCAGTTCGTAGATCTCGTAGGCGTGCAGGTAGCCATCGCTGTCGGGCGTCGTGCCATCCCCGTCCTTGTTGAGCACCAGGCGCGAGTACATCGGGTTGGTCGCGTTCATCTCCGCGTGCGTGCCCAGGTGCAGGATCCCGTGATCACGCAAGGCCGATCGGAGCCCCCCTTCGGTGGCGCGCGTACCGATGAGCAGGCTGGCATTGAGGGTGCGGCCCAGGTCCTCCGCCGTGCGCAGGGCGAAGGGCTGCCTCACATACCGGAGGTAGGAGCGGTCGAGGCGGATACTGTCGCGCGCTTGGGCCAGATAGCTCCGCTTCACCTCATCGGTGAACCCCGGCGCCAACGCGAGCGCACGACGCGACCGTCCCCGCGCAAGTTCCGCGAACTGGACGGCGGTGGTGGCGCTGAGCAGGTAGGCGATCGTGTACCGATGGAGCAGCAAGGAGCCGTCCCTCCCATCCGTGGCGGAGGCCTTGGTGCGCAGCACCTCGAAGTTCACCAGGCGCAAAGGCCCATCGGGAATGATGAGCAGCTCCGTACCCTGCAGATGCGGGGCCAGGGGCTCCATGACCTGTTGATGGAGCGTGAACGCGGCAGACCGGTAGGCGCCGTCGTCGCGTCGGACGATGGCTTCGTTCAACTCGGCCACACGCCCGGCAAGCCCATCGGCCTTCAGTTCGATCAGCGTGGCATCGGAGAGGCTCACGACCAGGGCGTAGAGCGCCGAACCGCTCTGCGCATAGGAGATCAGCGTACGACCAGGCTTGAGCAGGTGCTTGCGCAAGGCCTCGATGGACGTGGTGGCCTCCTCGTGGCGCAGCGCGAAGTAGATGGGATGATCCTTCCGCAGCCGGTCGAGGAAGGTGGCGTAGGCCTGTTCATGGGTGTGCAGCCGGGTGGCGCTGGCGGGGTCGTCCGGATCGACGGCGAGGGCCTGGAGGAGCTCCTGTTCCTGCGCGATGATGCTGTCGGGAACGCCGGAGAAGCGGAGCCCCTTGAAGGCATTGAGCCGTTCCTTCAGCAGGATCGAACGATCGGCCTCCGACACGCTCAGGAAGCGTTCGCAGGCCACGTCCATGCCCAAGGAGGCGTGGGAGGCATGGGCCAGGTCAAGGGCCAGGCCGAAGAGGCGCTGCTGCGCACCGGTCAGGAGCAGTTTGGAGGCGGCATCCCGCACATCGGCCTTGTTGCGGGCAAAGGCGGCGATGGCGAGGTCCACATCGGCGTTCCAGGCGTTCCACTGCGCGGCGGAGGGGTGCTGGCCGGAGATCGCCCGTTCCGCCTTCACCTTCCAGTAGATGGCATCGGGCACGAGCTGCGGCTCGGGATCCGTGGCGGGAAGCGGACTGCTGCGCAGGGCCGCGATCCGACCCTCGAGCGCGTGAAGCGCCTGTGCGGCATGGGTCCGCGCCGCAACGGGATCGCCGCCGGCGAACGCGGCCTCCGCACAGAGCACATCGATCTGCGCCACCTTGTGGTGGCCACCCCCGTGGATGCCCGTCAGCACGGCGCGCGCACGCAGGAGGTCCGTCAATGCATCGGCCGGTCGTCCAGCGCGGATGCGTGCCGCTCCACGCAGCTTGAGCGTGTATGCGAGCATGGCGTCCGTATCCGGGTCCCGGTCACGCGCGCCTGCGGTCAGGCTGATGCCGAACAACGAGTCGGCCTTCGCGAAGCGTCCCTGTTGCGCGAAGGCGTCCGCCAGTTTCGCCGAGGCCCGGATGTACTCCTCGCTGTGGCGGCCGAAGCCTCGCTCACTGGCCTGCACATAGGCCTGCAGCAGCTCCTGGGCCCTGACCGGATCGCCGGCGTTCAGCTCGAGGTCGGCGTACCGCTCCTTCACGGCCAGCAGTTGCGGGTCGTCCGCTTGCAGCACCTTGCTCCGGTCGCGCCAGGCCATGTCGAGCAGCTCGCGCGCCTGTCCGGCATCGCCGCGTTCGAAATAGACCGTGGCCAGGTTCACGTAGGTCCGCGAGCGGTTCACCAGCATCTCATCGCGCGTGAACTGGTCCTCGGTGGAGGCCAGCAACTGCTCACAGATCAGCAGGTTCTCCTGGTAATACTGTTGCGCCCTGGCCATGTCACCGGCGGACTGCCAGAGCACCGCGAGGTTCCCGTAGGCGGTGGCCTTCCGGTTGAGGACGGCTTCGGAGGTACCGGCGCCCAGCTTGTCCAGGGCTTTCATGTAGTAGGTTTCCGCCTCGTGTACTCGGCCCAGGTGCCAGGCGGCCACGCCCGCCGCGGTGTAGGACTCGGCCCATTGCTCGACGGGGACGGAACCGGCCTTTTCATACTGTGCGAGCGCATTGCGCGCCCACTGGCCCGATCGGCGATGATCACCGAGCACGCTGTGATCGAAGGCCAGGTATTGCCGTGCTCGTCCGCGCTGGGTGAACGGGATGGAGGGATCGCCATCGGCCACCTGCACGGCCAGGGAGTCCACGCGTGCGCACTGCTTCAGCTCGCCCGCCTCGTAATAGACCCAACTGAGGTCGAAGAGCGCCTCGAGCTCGTGGTCCGCGATCCCCCGTGCTTTCACCAAGGCAAGGATGCGTTCCCCGGCGGCGGTGCCGGCGGCGGCGTCCTTCACCTTGCGGTGAGCGCGGGCGAACTTGTAGAGGTAGCGGTGCAGCGAGTCGGCGTAGGTGGTTCCGGCCACTTCGCGCAGCTGGACCTCGACCTCGCGGATCAGCTCCGGGAACCGCTGGGCCTCGTAGAGCTCGCCGATCCGCTGGTGGCGCGCCCTGACCGCATCCTGTTGGGCCTGCACGGCCAGTGCACCACAGCAGAGGACCATTGCCAGCTGCCCGCGCATGGTCATCGCAGGTCGTTGAGCACGGCCTTCGCCCGCTGGGCGTACGGATGATCCTCCGTGAAGGGGAGCGCCCGGGCGGCGGGCAGGTCACCACTGCGCACCAGGGCCAGGAAAGCGAACCAGCGGGCCTTGGCGGCGAACGCCGAACCGGGGAGCTCGGCGATGGGCATGAGCCACGTCACGGCCTTCGCGGCGCGGCCGGCGTTCAGTTCCGCGCAACCGATGTAGAAGCGGAGGGTGTCGTTGGAGGGCTTCTCCTTGAGCTGTGTCGACCATTTGGCGATGGCCTCGTCATGCTCGCCGAGCTTGTAGGCCACCATGGCATCGTGGAAGGCATGATCATCGGCCGCGCTCATGGCCACGGGCAGGCCGGGATCAGGGGTGAAGTGCTCCGCGAAGAGGCGTTCGTGGGCCGGCGGCCGCATCATCCACCAGAGGGCCACGCCCAGGAGCAGGGCGATGCCGGCGGCGTACTTCAGCAGCCCGCCCCAGGCAGGGCCGCCTCCCTTGCGCAGCTCCGCATCGCCGATCGCCTTCAGCGAACGTTGCAGGCCACCCAGCTCCACGGCGAGCACATGCTCACGCTCCAGGGCCACTTCCGCCTGCAGGACGGGATCGCCGGCGAGGCGCCGCTCGAAGGCGGCGCGCTCCTCCGGCCCCATGCGGTCGAGCACGTAGGCCTCGATGGCCTCGAAGGTCGGTCGGTCCGGTACGCCGTTGCTCATGATCGCTCGTGGTCTTCGCCGCCGATGGCATCGCGTTGGGCGCGCAGCTTCATCATGCAGCGGTACTTGATGGTGCGGATGCTCTCCTCCTCGACACCCAGTTCCTGCGCGATGGCCGCCAGGTCCTTGCGTTCGAAGTAGAACCGGTCGAGCACGGTGCGGCACTTGTCGTCGAGCCGTTCATAGATGGCCCGCAATCGTGCAAGCCGTTCCTCCACGCCGTCGTCCGGTTCCACGGCTGCAGCATGCATGCGTTGATCGTGCACGACGTTCATGTGGCGGTGTGCGGCGGACCGGACGGTGTCCAGCCATTTGTTGCGGGCGATGCTGAACAGGAAGGCCCCGGGGTCGGTGCCGGGGGCCAGGGTGCCTTCGCGGGCGCGGAGCCAGAGGACGGTGATGGCCTCCTGGAAGACGTCGCGGGCGTCATCCCCCGTGCCGCTGTTGGCCAGCACGAAGCTTCGCACCGTGCCGAAGTGCGCGGTGTACAGCGCGCGGAGGCTGGCGGGGTCGTTCCGCAGGAGACCGCTGAGCCGGTCATCGGCCGCGGGGCGGGAATGGGCGGGCGTAGGCACGGGCTGGCCACGCGATGATACGGCGAAAGGGCGTTGAGGTCCATGGGCCGGGTCCGGCTTCTTGGATGCACATCGGGGAGACAGCCCGGATGTGAACGATCGGGCGCGTCGGGGAACGGGATCGTTCACATATCCCCACCCACCCCGATGATGGGGCATGGAACGCACACCACCCACCCCATCGGCAAGGCCCATGGCCGGGAACCGTCGGGTCGTGATCGCCGTGATCGACCTTCCGGACGGCGAGCCCGAGGGACCGATCGTCCGCACCGGCCACATGATCACCCTGGACGGTGCGATGCCGGTGGAGGACCTGATCGCCGGTCTGCTGAACCGTCCACCGTGCGTGCCGATGCAACCCGGTGTGGAGCGCGTGGAGGTGCAGTTGATGCGCCGCGACACCCGCCCCGAGGTCCGCTTGAGCCCGCGCGAACACCAGGTGCTGCAGGCGCTGGTGGCCGGATTGAGCTACAAGATGATCGCGGACCGGCTGGGCATCGGATTCCAGACGGTGAGCACGCACCTGAGGCACATCTACACGAAATTGGGCGTCCGCACCAACACCGAGGCCGTGGCCATGGCGCTTCGATGCGGGATGCTCGCCGAACGCGCCTGAACCCGAACAACAACCAACTCCCGAACTGACATGATCCATCGACCGACCCTTTTTCTGGCCTGTGCCGCGCTGCTGGGAACCTCCGCCCGCGCGCAGCTCCAGCGCATCGTCGTGCAAGGCACCGGCGCACCGCAGGTGTTCACATCCATCTATGATGCCGTTGCGGGCGCCCAGCCGAACGACAAGCTCTACTTCAGCGGCGGCACCTTCCTGGCCGACTCGGGCCTCACCCTGACCATCCCGCTGCACTTCATAGGTGCGGGCATCCACCCGGACAGCACCAGCGTGACCACGCCGACAATCCTGACGACGAACGGGAACGCTGACTTCACCTTCACCACCGGTGCGAGCGGAAGCAGCTTCACCGGCATCCGGTTCAACCCCGGAGGTGAGATCTACTATGGGATCGACGGTACCGACGATGATCCGGTGGACATGCTGTTCGAGCGTTGCACCTTCAAGTTCGTCCGCCTCGGGTGGGTGGAACCCTCCACCTCGAGCAGCACATTCAATGAATGCATCTTCTACGACGGCATCTATGCCTCCGGTGGTGCGGCCACGATCGACCGGTCCGTGGTGCAGGGTGGTCCGCTCAACATCTTCCGCCCCAGCGGCCTGATCATGAGCAACAGTGTGATCCTGGGCCAGCGTCTGCAGAACTCCCAGAACGCCATCGTCCAGAACTGCGTGTTCACGTATGCCGGTGCACCGCTGTGGCAGGTGAGCGGGGTCCAGATCACCAACTGCATCATCAATGGCGCCGGGATGTTCAGCAACTCGGGCGGTAACACGGAGACGAACACCATCTACAGCCAGACTCCGGCGATGACCTTCGTGAGCGAGACGGACGGCGCCTACCAGTTCACCGACGATCTGCACCTGCTGCCCGGTAGTCCGGGGATCGGTGCGGGCAACGACGGAACGGATATCGGCCTCTATGGGACGAGCTCGCCGTACAAGCCCGGCAACGTGCCGTACAATCCGCACTTCCGGAACGCCACCATCGCCCCGGCCACGAACCCCGATGGCACGTTGCCGGTGAACATCCGCGTGGCCGCACAACCGAACTGAGCGATGCGCGCCAAGGTGATACTGCCTGCCATCGCGGCCATGTGCAGCGCGCAGGCCCAACAGATCGACACTTACCGCTACTGGTTCGATGACGCCATCGCCAATGCGGTCACCACCACCGTTGCCGCGACCGATGAGCTCACGCTCAACACGGTGTGGCCGACCGGCTCCATGGCCCCGGGTCATCACCGCGTGAGCTTCCAGTTCCGTGACACCGATGGTGTCTGGTCGGTGCCCTCCACGAAGCTGTTCGTCCGCGGTGGACATGACATCGTGGGCTACCGGTACTGGGTGAACGACGACATCGGCACGCTCATCACCGGCACTGTAGGCCCGGCCCAGGTGGCGGACCTTAATTCCCTGATCGATCCCGGTACCTTGACCAAGGCCTTCAACACCGTCACGATCCAGTTCATGGACGCCGACGGCGCGTACACCGTGCCACGGACCGAGCACTTCACCGCGCACAGCGGCCTGGTAAGCGGGTATCAATACTGGATCGATGACGACATCGCGAACAGCCAGAGCGGGAGCCTCGCTCCGGCCGACGTGGTCGACCTGATCGCGGACGTGCCCACCGGCGTTCCGAACGGGAACCATCTCTTCACCATCCGCTTCAGCGGAGCGAACGGCAGCTGGAGCGTCCCGCTCACCGCGGAGTTCAGCGTGATCCTGAGCACACCGGAGCTTCCGGGCGTCACGGACCTGCTGCTGTTCCCCAATCCGGTGACCGATCAGCTCGGGCTCCGGCTGACGACCGACGAGGCGCGCACCCTGAGCCTGCAGGTGCTCGACCTCTCCGGATCCGTGGTGGCCGACCTGAGCACCTGGAGCGTGAGCTCCACGGCGCACCGCAGCTGGGACATCAGCGCGTTGGCCAGCGGGAGCTACCTGCTCCGGATCACGGGTGAGCACGGGGCCTGGACCACCCGGTTCGTGAAGCCGTGAACGCGAACACCTGACCGGCGGACCGGCAGGACATCAGCAAAAGGGCTGCTCCACATGGGGCGGCCCTTCCTGCGTTGAACCGATCGGCACGGAGCGTGTACGGGGGGCTGTCGCGGTGCCTTCCTTTGCATCGAGAACCCACCCATGCGCACGCTCCTGGTCCCGTTCCTGATCGCCACCACCCTGCTGCAGGCCGCAGAGGGCGAACGACCCGTCACCAGCCGGATCACCGCGGCCAAGGTGTTCCTGAGCGGCGCACAGGTGAGCCGGTCCGCATCGGTCACCGTGCCGGTCGGGCGCACCACGCTGGTGTTCGCGGGCCTCAGCCAGGAACTGGACCCGATGAGCATTCAGGTGACGGGCAAGGGCGGCTACACGATCCTGAGCGTCAACCACCGCATCAACTACCTCACGGAAAGCCCGAAGAAGCAGGAGATCGAGGAGCTGAAGGCGCGGATCAAGAAGCTGGAACACGACTGGAACATCGAGAACGGCCTGCAACAGGTGTGGGTGAACGAGGAACAGCTGCTGCTGAAGAACAGCACGGTGGGCGGGCAACAGAACGGGCTCACCGCCGCACAGCTGCAGGCCGTGAACGACTATGTGCGCGAACGGATGAAGGCCATGAAGGCCGGCTGGCTGGCCGTGGAGGAAAAGAAGCAGGCCATCCATGAGGAGGCCGAGAAACTGCGCCAGCAGCTCGGCACGCTGCAGGCCCAGGCCCCGCGCCCCACATGCGAGGTGGTGGTGGAGCTGGACAGCCCGGCGGAGGTGGCGGCCACCTTCACGCTCGGCTACTTCGTGCGCAGCGCGGGATGGACACCGGCCTATGACCTGCGCGCCAAGGCCGTGGGACAGCCCATCGAACTGCTGATGAAGGCCCAGGTGGTGAACAACACCGGAGAGGACTGGACCAAGGTGGACCTGGGCCTGAGCAGTGGCAACCCCACGGTTGGCGGGGTGATGCCCGAGCTGCGGCCTTGGGTGCTGGATGAACCCGCGATGCTGGAGTCGATCACGATCCGAAGTGGGCGGACCAGGTCCGAGGCGTACCGCGAAGCGCCACCGGCCGCCATGGGCGATGCAACGATGAAACTGGATGACCTGGACGCCGTGACCACGGTGGACAACACCGTGGTGTTCCGCACCACCACCGTGGAGTTCGCCATCGAGGCTCCGTTCACTGTGCCCAGCGACGGACAGGCGCACACGGTGGGCGTACGCACGCACAGCATCCCTGCGCTGTACAAGCACTACTGCACACCCAAGCTGGACCCCGATGCCTTCCTCTATGCACGCACCACCGGATGGGAGGACCTGAACCTGCTGCCGGGTCAGGCCAACGTGTTCTTCGAGGGCACCTTCGTGGGCCAGAGCCATCTGGACCTGAGCCGCCCGCAGGACACGCTGAACATCAGCCTGGGGCGCGACAAGGGTGTGGTGGTGGAGCGTGCGCGCCGCAAGGGCTCCGACGACAAGGCCGTGATCGGAGGCAAGCGCACGGTGACGCGCGGATGGGACATCACGGTGCGCAACACCAAGTCCACCGCGGTGGACCTGGAACTGCACGACCAGTACCCGTTGAGCCCGCGCAGCGAGGTGGAGGTGAAGCTCGAGGACGCCGGTGGTGCCGCGGTGGACGAGCAGCGCGGGCGCCTCACCTGGCGCTTCAGCCTGGAACCCAAGGCCACGCGTAAGCAGGGCTTCGTCTACAGCGTGAAGCATCCCAAGGACCAGCCGGTGGTGGTGGAGTAGCTTCGCAGTTCACCGCACCCAGCGGCCCGTGCATGCGCTCTCCCCACCCATCGCTCATCGTTCTCCTGCTTGCCACACTGCCCTTGGGCCTGTCCGCGCAACGCGTGAACGCCACCTTCATCGGCAACTGCGCGTTCCGGATCGGGCTGGAGGACTGGACGCTGTTCACCGACTTCCCCTACCAGCCCGGCCACTCAGGATATGACACGTACGAGATGCCGGCCGATATGGCCGATGTCCGGGGAACAGCCCTGATCACGCACGGTCACCTCGACCACTTCGACAGCAGCAGGTTCGCCGGGACACGCCTCGACCTGATCGCGCCGTTCCAAGCGGAGGCGGCACAAGCTGCTTCGATCGCCCGGCTCGAGGCGCAGGGCATCTACATCTACCCGCAGGCCACGCCGCATGGGGACATGCCGCATGCCTCGTACATCGTCAGCCTCCGCGGGCGCCGTCTGTACATCGCGGGCGATACCGAGGACCCCGCGCACCTGCTGGCTTCGCGTGACCTGGCGGTGGTCTTCGTCACGCCCTGGTTGCTGCGCACGGTGCACGCGCAGGGCAAACGCATCGATGCACGCGCCGTGGTGGTGATGCACCACGAGGCGGCCACCGTCGAGGGCCTGGACCTTCCTGCGCCCTGTGACGGGTGCCGCTTCGTCATCCCGCGTCAGGGCGAGGTGATCGAACTGTTCCGCTGATCCGAGCGGAACGTCGGAGAACCTGTTCAGCAGGGGCCATGGCCGAAGCCCTGAAGGAGGTGTTCAACCGGGCGTAGTTCGATCGTCCGGTGGAAGAGATCGCCGCTGCCTCGACGGCCGGGCAGAGGGCGGCTGATGCGGAAAGGAAAGGTGTCAGCAAGGAGTGAGGAATACCCACCGAACCACGGTGAAAGACGCTGATACGCAGTGCCTGATGGACACAAAGGATCAGGCCAGCTGTGCGCTCAGGGTGATGGGCACGCTCCGCAGCAATTGGCTGATGGGGCAGTTGGCCTTGGCGTCCTCCGCACAAGCCTGAAACCGCTCGGCGTCGATGCCAGGCACCGTGCCCTTCAGGTCCAGATGGATGCCCACCACGCCCATGCCCTCGCCCACCTTGTCCATCTTCACGTTGGCCGTGCATTCGAGCGCATCGGCGGTGAAGCCGGCGGCGTTGAGCACGAAGCTCAGCTTCATGGTGAAGCAGCTGGCGTGCGCAGCGGCGATCAGCTCCTCGGGGTTGGTACCGGCGCGGCCGTCCTCGCTGACGAAGCGGGTGAGGAAGGAGTGCGGGGTGTTGCTGAGCACACCGCTGGTGGTGGTGATGTGGCCGGCGCCTTCCTTGCCGGTGCCGTTCCAGGTGGCGGTGGCCTTGCGGTTGATGGGCATCTGCGTTCGCGTTAGGGGTTGGTGCCGAAGGTAATGGCCTAGCGCCGCATCAGCTTGAACGCGATCCCACGACCCATCTTTTGGAAGATGGCCAGATCGATCCACACCAGGGCGAAGCCTTCCAGGATGGGCACCTTGTCATCGCCGCCCATGTCGTAGCAGGCGGCGAAGCCCACGGCCTTCACCAGCTCGCGCACCCGGGCCTTCGCATCGGCACTGCCACCGGCCATGAACATGTCCGCCAGCTCATCGCCGTAGCGCGGGTCGGCCAGGTTCTCCCAGCCGGTGCAGTTGAAGACCTTCACGGCGTCAGCCCCGGCTTTGCGCAGCGCTTCGAAGCCGGGCGCGGTGCCGAGCGGACCCGCCATGTTGGTGGCGTCCATCACCAGCTTGCCCTTCACCGCATCCCCCAGGCTCGTGGCCAGCTCCACCACCACCTTGCCGGGCGTGGCGATAAGCACGGACTCTGAGGCCTGCACCGCCTCAGTGATCGTCATCACGCGGGCGCCGATGCCTTGCGCCCAGGTCAAGGTCTCCGCGTCGTTCGGGTTGCGCGCACCGATGAGGATGTCGTGTCCCGCGGCCTTCCATTTCTCCGCGAGCGTGCCGCCGATGTTGCCGGCGCCGATGATGGTGATCGTCATGGCAGGTTGAAGGGTTGGGGGTTGATGAGGTTGGGGGTTGGTCACCGCCGTTCATAGCTGATGCCAAAGGTCCACAACAGGTCCTCGTAGGTGTTGCGCTGCTGCACCACGCTCTCGTAGCTCCAGTTCACGGCCTGGCGCAGGGCAAAGCATTTCTTGAGGGGGATGCTGAGCGCGGCTTCCACGTGGGCGCGCAGGTTGTCGGCATCGGTGAGCGATGGCTGCAACCAGGCTTCGTACTGGACGCGCATCACCCCTTCCAACAGCTTGTGCTCGCCGTACAACCGGCCGGTGAGACGCCAGGTCTCCAGCTCCGTTGCGGTCAGGTCAGGCCGCTCCCGGAAGCTCGCGCTGCGAAAAGTGTTGGCCTCGTAGGTGGCGGTGGCGGAGAGCTTGAGCAACTGCGCGTTCTTCCGCAGCAGCACATAGGTGATGCCCGGGCCCACCTGGGTTCGGTGGTCGATGCCGCGCTGGTGGCTGCGCTGGTACCACAGCATCAGGTAGGGATAGAGGCGGGCGCGCGGGTTGACATAGACGAAGTTGCGCCAGATGCCCTCCCCCAGTGTCTGCCGGTAGAAGAAGGTGCCGTACTGGTAGTTGATCGCGCTCTTGAAGCCCCAGCGCTCGCGAACGTGCGCCACCTCACCCGTTCCCAGCAGCATGAACTGCTCCACGTTGCCGCGCAGCCAGCTACCGGTGGCGCTCACACGGTACTGCCAGCGCAGGGTATCGGCCTCGCTCAGTTGGGCGTGGGCGGTGGAGATAGTGGTTAGGTTGATGATCGCGGCAGTTGTGAAGGTCTGTATGGTGAGAAAGTGAGAAGATGAGAAAGCGCGCCACTTTCTCACTTCATCTCTTTCTCTCTTTATCACTTCTCCAAGCATCTCAATCCAAGTATCCATCCACCGGCTGAAGCTTCACGGGCAGTTGCGTTTCGCCCAGCAGTTCCCGCAGGTCGCGCTCGATGGTGTTGCATAGGGCGGTGAGCGGCACATCGGTGATGCGGCCCTCGAAGGGGTCCTCGTTCACCTCGCCCACCTTGCCGATGATGGCGAACACGAAGCTGATGACGAGCGCCACGGGCACCACGGCCCAGCCAATGCCCATGCGCTCCAGGTCGGCCACCAGGCAGAAGGGCAGCAGCACGATGAACACCTGCAGGAAAAGGCGTGTGAAGAAGTGGTATTGCCGTAGCAGCGGCGTGTTCTTGATGCGTTCGCAGCCGCCCTGGTAATTGGCCAGCGCCAGCAGCTGTCCTTCCATCTGGAAGCTGTCGAAGCCGCCGAGGGTGCCATCGGCCATGGCCTGGTAGATGCGGCGGCCCAGCTGCTGCATCACCACGTTGGGCTTGTTGTTCGCCTTCAGCACTTCATCGTGGTCCGCGGCGGGGAGCAGTGGTGCCAGCTCAGACCACGCCTGCTGCCCGCGTAGGTGGAGCCGCAGCGCATGCACCCACGCGATCACCTTGTACACCATCTCGCGCTTGAAGGCCGCACTGCGCGCCGCGTCGTGGTTCGGCTGGTGCGCATGGCTGTCCGTGAAGGTGATGATGAGCCGCGCCAGCACCCGCGTGCTGTTCACGATGCCGCCCCAGAGCGTGCGCGCCTCCCACCAGCGGCCGTAGGCGCTGTTGTTGCGGAAGCCGATGAAGATGGCCAGCGCCCCGCCGAGCGTGGCCGCGATGCTGAAGGGCAGCGCCACCAGGGGTTCCCAGCGGTGCAGCGCATAGGCCCCACCCGCTGCGACCAGGGCCAGCAACAGCTCACCCTGCACGTAGGGGAGCACCTTCAGGGGGGAGAAGCGGCGTTTGATGATCATGGGCTGGGATACATCGTTCGGGTTGCGGATCAACGGTCCAGCGCACCCGTATGGTCAACCCGGTGGGTCGAGGCTACAGGTGCGCTGATCCACCGTTATGTCAGGCTCCCAGCGCCTCGATCACCATGCGGGCGGTGGCGGCGCCACTGAACTGTTGCTGGCCGGTGATCAGTCGCCCATCGCGTACGGCGAAGGCCTTGAACATCCCGCCGGTGATGAAGTTGGTGTTGGGCAGCTTCCTCGCCTCGGTCTCGATCCAGAAGGGCTGGATGCGCTGGCCCACGAAGTTGTCCGCGAACTGCTCCTCGGCATCGGCGAAGCCCGTCCAGGTCTTGCCGTCCACCAACAGCTTGCCGTCGGCGGTCTTCGCCTTCAGCAGGATGCAGGTGGCATGGCACACGATGGCCACCACCTTCCTCGCCTCGTGGAAGTCCACCACGAGCTTGTGGAGCGGGGCGTTGTCGATGAAGGTGTACATCGGGCTCTGGCCGCCGGTGAGGAAGACGGCGTCGTAGTCGGCCACGTTGATAGCGCTCATCGGCTTGGTGTTCTTCACCAGCTCCGCATGCTTGGGGCTCTTCTTGAAGCCGAGGCTCAGGATGTCGGCCGCGCTGTACCCGCTCTCGTGCTCGGGGTCGCTGAAGCCGTCGGCCATCAGGTCCCCGCCATCGGGGCTGTAGATGTCCACCTGGTAGCCTTTCTCCACGAACTCCCAGTAGGGGTGCGTGAGCTCGGCCCACCAGAAGCCGATGGGCCAGCCGGTCTGCTTGCTGGTGGAGGCGTTGGCGGCGATGAGGGCGATGCGCTTGGGCTTCGCGGGGTCGATGAGGTTGAGGGATGCGCTCATGGTCTGTTGTTCGGACCGCAAACCTCCGGTCCGTACAAGCACGATCGGTGGTTAGTACTCCTTTGTAGGGTACTTACATTTTGGATAGCATCAGCGCTAACAAGACCTTGGGCGATCTTTGGAGCGCCCTTCATCGCCACCCCAACACCACGACAGGTCCATCACCTGCTGTTCAGCATGCCCGACTTCACCCACGACGGTCACGTGTACTACAACCCGCTGGAGTTCGCCATGGCGCACATCGGCGGCACGTGGAAGAGCCCGATCCTCTACCGCCTCAAGAAGGATAAGCAGCGCTTCAGCGAGTTGAAGAAGAGCATGGCACACATCAGCGACCGCCAGTTGGCGGCCGCACTGCGCGAGTTGGAGCAGCACGGGCTCATCACCCGTAAGGTGTACGCGGAGGTGCCGCCACGTACCGAGTACGCCCTCACACCCTTGGGGGAACAGGCCATCCCTGTGATCGAGACGCTTCGGCAATACGGTTTGGACCTGATGAAGGCTGCTGGCATCAAGAGCGAGTTCTACTTCCCGAAGAAGAAGGCAGCCACTCGGAAGAAATGACCCGATGGGCCTGTCCTCACGGCAACGCGAACTTCATCTCCGTAAGTCCCAGCCCGAGGAAATGTTCAAGGAGTTCCTTCGCCGCTTCTCCACCACGCTTCGCGTGATGAAGGAGCGTGAGCCCGTGCGGGCCTTTTGCGCGCAGCAGGTGCGGGAAGGCCGCCAACTGGGCTTTCACCACGGCCGTATGGCCCAACATGGTGACCACGAAGATGTTGGGGCGGGCACCGCGCTCGAGCAGGTATTCCGCCACATCGCGGCTGCCCACATGACCGGCCGCTTCCAGGGCCGTCTCGAAGTCGCCGCCGCCCCAATCGTAGCAAGCGTTCAGCAACCCGGGCCGCTCATCGAGCATGCGCTTCACGGCTTCGAACTCGCCGTGCCCCACCCGTACGAATTCCTTCACCAGGTCATCGGGAAGGCGCGGTGGCTTGTCGATACCGGCAAGGTTCTGCGCGCGCGCGGGCAACACGCCCAGCAGCGGCAGACCAAGGGCGGTGGTGGTGAGGAAGCGGCGGCGGTGCATGATGCGTCGGTTCATTCGTGACGAAGCGCCTTCACCGGATCCGTCTGCGCCGCGCGTATCGCCCGGAAGCTCACCGTGAACATGGCGATCAGCAGCACGACCAGTCCTGAGCCCACGAAGACCAGCGGCTCGATGTGCGTGCGGAAGGCGAAGTTCTCCAGCCAGCGGCCCACGCCGAACCACGCGAGCGGTACTGCGACCAGCGTGCCGATGAGCACGAGGAAAAGGAAGTCGCGCGTGACCACCCAGGTGATCCGCAACGTGTCCGCGCCCATCACCTTGCGGATGCCGATCTCGCGGGTGCGCTTCTCGGCGGTCCAGGAGGCGAGGGCGAAGAGGCCCAGGCAGGCGATGAAGACCGCGAGCAAGGAGAAGATGCCGACGAGCTTGGCCAGCCGACCCTGCGCTTCGTACTGCATGTCCAGCTGGTCGTCGAGGAACTGGTGCTCGAAGGGGAAGCTGGTGGTGCGTGCGTTCCACTCCTTGCGCGCCGCTTCGATCACGGGCGTGGGGTCGCCGCCTTCTGTGCGGATGTCGATGTAGCGCAGCCATTGCCCGATGTCCCTGGTCATGTCGAACACGAAGGGTTGCACGGCCTTGAAGAGCGGGTCGAAGGCGAAGTCCCTGGCCACGCCCACCACGCGTTCCTCACCGTGCGGCGTGTCCATGCGCTCGCCCACCGCTTGGGCGGGGTCGTCGGGATGCAGCTGCTTCGCGAAGGTCTCGTTGATCACCACGCTGAGCGAATCATCGCCGGGGAAGTCGCGCGAGAACCAGCGGCCGGCGAGCAGTTCGATGTCCATGGCCTGCTGGAACTCGGGGTTCACATAGAGCGCGGGCAGATAGGTCCACTTGCCCTGCTCCATGGTGCCCCAGTTGAACTCGTGCGTGTTGTGCTTCTTGCCGATGATGTCGTTGGCCCAGCTCACGGCCTTCACGCCGCTGATCTTCTTCAGCTCGGGGAAGACGGCCGTGTCCACATCGTACATCGGTGCGCGCACAGGGATCAGGATCACCTGCTCCTTGGCGAAGCCGAGGTCCACGCTGCGCAGATGGTCGTGCTGCCGCTGCACGAACACGGTGCCGATGATGAGCACCAGTGCGATGGCGAACTGCACCACCACCAGGGCCCTGCGCAGCGCCAGCCCACGAGCGGTGCCGCCGCCGTTGCCCTTCAGCACTGCGGCGGGCTGGAAGGATGATAGGAAGAAGGCCGGGTAGATCCCGCTGAGCAGGCCCAGCACCACGGCGATGCCGAACAGCACTGGGGCGACCATCGCCGGCAGCACCATGGTCTCCCCGGCCAGCGCGTTGAAGGCGGGCATCAGCAGGTGGATGAGCGCGAGGGCGATCAGCGCGGCGAGCACGCTCATGAGCACGCTCTCCAGGATGAACTGGGCGATGAGCTGGCCGCGCGTGGCGCCGGCGGCCTTCCGCACGCCCACCTCGCGCGCCCGGTAGGCGCTGCGCGCCGTGGCCAGGTTCATGAAGTTGACGCCCGCGAGCAGCAGGATGAAGAAGCCGATGGCCCAGAGGATGTTCACCGTGCCCGCATCGCCGTTCTGCCGCATCTCGAAGTCGAGCTTGCTGGTGAGGTGGATGTCCGCCAGCGGCTGCAGCTCGTGCCCGATCTGGTCCTTCAGGAAGTCGGGGTAGTACTTCTGGATGAAGTCCGGGAAGACGCGCTCCGCCTCCGCTTCGCTCACGCCCTCCTTCAGCCGGACGTAGGTCCAGCAGGGGTTCCACACCCAGTTGTTGCGCTCGATGTTCCTCCAGAACTGCAGGATGGTGCCGAAGCTCACCAGGCCCTCGAAACGGATGTGCGAGTTGCGCGGGATCTCGCCGAGGATGCCCGTGACCTGCACATCCATCGCGTTGTCCCACTTCATCAGCTGCCCCATCGGATCGGCATCGCCGAAGTACTTCTTCGCCAGCTCCTGCGAGAGCACGATGCTGCCAGGCTTGCTGAGCGCTGTCTTCGGATCGCCCTGGATCAGTGGATAGCCGAAGAGCTCGAACACGGTGCTGTCCACGAGATAGAGGCCGCTCTCGGTGAACATCTTGTCGGTGCTGAGGCTGTCGCCGACCTTCAGCGTGTGCTGCGGGTCCTGGAAGTCGAACCAGCGGCAGTAGCGTCCGATGAGCTCCGGATGGTCGTGGTACAGCGTGGGTCCGAGGCCGAAGACCATGCTGCTGCTGTGCTCGCCCTGGCCCTCCATCTCGATCTTGCCCACCACGCGGTACACGCGGTCGTGGTGCGGCACGAAGCGGTCGAAGCTGCGCTGATGGCGCACGTACGACCCGATCAGCACGAAGCATGCGAACCCCGTGGCCAGGCCCAGCAGGTTGATCAGCGTGTAGAGCTTCTGCTTCCAGAGGTTGCGGAAGCCGGTGAAGAGGAGGTTCTTCAGCATGGCAACAAGGGGTGATGCAAGTTGCCCGCTTCGCCCTATCGGGCGATGGAATGCGTGCGCTGGCGTTGGCGCGGTGACGGGCGGTTGGCCCCGAATGGCGAAGCCCCCCGATCGCTCGGAGGGCTTCGTTACAAGTAAGCGTGAAAGGTCTAAGCCTTCGAGACGTTCACCGCATTGGGCCCCTTGGGGCTCTGTTCCACTTCAAACGTGACCTTGTCACCTTCGAAGATCTGCGCACGGGTGCCGGTCTTGTGAACGAAGAGGTCCTTGCCTCCTTCGTCCGGGGTGATGAAACCAAAACCTTTCTCCGTGTTGAAGAACTTCACTGTACCACTTGACATTGTACTGACTGGTAATGTGTCCCGATCAAAGCGGGACCTGTTGGTATCCGGCAAAAGCACCGGGGAACGGGGGCAAGGTAGGTCCATATCCACCCGGAGCCGACGATCGAAGCAGAATAAACTCCTTGGGGACGGAAAGGGGCCGGAGCGGGCGCCGCTCACTCGTGCCGTAGCGCCTTCACGGGATCGGCCACCGCCGCGCGGTAGGCCTGCACCGAGACGGTGAGCACCGTGACGATCAAGGTGATGAGCAGCGCGGCCGCAAAGAGCAGAGGCGAGATAGTGGTGTGGTACGCGAAGGTCTCCAGCCAACGGCCGATGGCGTAGAAGGCCAGCGGGAAGGCCACGAGCAGCGCCAGGCCCATGAGGATGACGAACTCGCGGTTCATGCGCCGCACGATGTCCAGGAGCGGCGCCCCCAGCACGCGGCGGATGCCGATCTCGCGCGTGCGCTGCTTCGCCGTGAAATAGGCCAGCCCGTACAGCCCCATGATCGTGAGGACGATGGTGAGCACGGCGAACGCGGTGAACACCCGGTATAGTCCGTCCTCGGCCTCATAGAGCTGCGCGATGCTGTCCGTGAGGAAGGTGGCATCCCATTCGGCGTTCGGGAAGAGGCGCTTCCATTCGCTCCGGAGCGTGGCCAGTTGCTGCGAAACATCACCCGGCGACAGGCGCAGCACGAGGTTACGCGCGCCGTAGCGCTCGCTGCTCTGGAAGAGCACGAGCGGCTCGATCGGCGTGTGCATGCTGGTGTAGTGGAAGTCCTTCAGGACGCCGATCACGGTGAGCTCCTGATCCACGCTGTCACCGGGGATGTGGATCTTCTCCGTTAAAGGATCCTGCCAGCCGAATGCCTTCACCGCGCTCTCGTTCACCATCACGGCGTTCTCACGATCGCCGGGGATGCTGGGGTCGAAGTAGCGGCCCGCGGCCAGTTCCACGCCGAGCAGCGCGGGGAAGTCGGCATCGGTGCTCATGGTCGGCATCGGCTTGTCGACCCGACCCTCGGGCGTGTTCACCTTCAGCACCCAGCGGCCGCTCCCCTGCCCCGGCAGGTTCTGCGTGAAGGCCGCGCCGCTCACGAAGCTCTGGCGCATCAGCTCGTCCTTCACCGGGCGCAGCCTGTCCCACGCGAGCGTGTCGGGGCCTTGTGGCAGCGGCATGGCGATGCTCAGCAGGTTCTCCTTTCGGAAGCCCATGTCCGTGGTGCGCAGCCAATGCAGTTGCGCGAAGACCGCGAGCGTGCCCACCACCATGAAGAGGGCGATGGCGAACTGCGCCCCCATGAGCACCTTGCGCACACGGCCCCTGCCCGCGCCACTGGCCAAGCCTTCCTTCAGCAGCAGTTGCGGTGCGAAACGCGACAGGAAGAAGGCGGGATAGCTGCCGGCGCCCACGCCGATCACGAGCACGATGAGCAACACCACCGCGAGGAAGCTGCCGCGCAGCACGTGGCCCATGCCGATCTCCTTGCCCGTGATGCCATTGAACGCGGGCAGCGCCAGCCAGAGAAGGCCGAGCGCCACCACGATGCCGAAGACCGCGATCATCACGCTTCCGCCGATGAATTGCGCGACGAGCTGCCCACGCTGCGCGCCGCTCACCTTGCGCAAGGCCACCTCCTTGGCGCGGCGCGTGGCATCGGCCGTGCTCATGTTGATGTAGTTGATGCAGGCGATGGCCAGGATGAGCACCGCCACGATGGCGAAGAGCGTGACGTAGGCCTTGTTGCCCTTCTTCGGCGTGTCGTAGATGAGCTCGTTGTTGAAGTACACCTCGCGCAGCGGCTCCAGGTTGAAGCGGATGCTTCCTTGGAACCGGTCCCCGCCCCAGGCCGGGATGATGTACTTGGTGACGAAGGCGTCCATCTTCCCTTGGAAGTCATCGGCGCTCACGCCCGGTGCCAGCACCAGGTAGTTGAAGCAGCTGTTGTTGCCCCAGCTCTGGCCCAGCTGCTCGCGTGCTTGCGGCGGCATGCCCAGACGGCTCATGAAGACGCCCATGGGGATGTGCGTGTTCTCCGCCTTCCCGTCGATCACGCCGGCCACCTTCAAGGTGCGGCCATTGCGCGTAACCAGCTTGCCGATGGGGTCCTGCTCGCCGAACATGCGCGTGGCCATGTCCTGCATGATGACGATGTTGTCCGGCTCGTCCAGCGCATCGTTCCCGCCGTGCGTGAAGGTGAAATCGAAGTTCCGGAAGGTGCTGGTATCGGCGTTGTAACCGTCCTTCGCCTCGTAGCGCTGCCCGTCGTGCTCCAGCGTGGTGGGCCCCAGCTGGTAGAGCGAGATGCCCGCTTCGATGTCGGGATGCTCATTCAGCAGCGCCTCGATGATGGGGAAAGGCGTGATGCCGAAATCATCCTTGGTATCACCGAACCGGTAGTGTGCCTGAATACGGAAGATCCGGTCGGCCTTCCGATGATGGGCATCGTAGCTCAGCTCATCCTGCACGTAGATGGTGATGAGGAAACAGGCCACCACACCGATGGCGAGGCCGAAGATGTTGAGCGCCGCGAAGAGCTTGTCGCGCCTGAGGGAGCGCCAGGCGATAAGGAGGTAGTTGTTCCACATGCGAGCGTGAGCTTAGAGCAACGCCTGGACCGGCACATGGCCTTCCACCACCTTTCCGTCGAGCAGCTTGATGGTCCGCTGGGCATAGCCCGCATCGCGCAGGCTGTGCGTGACGATGATGATGGTGGTGCCCGCCTTGTTGAGCTCGGTGAGCAGGGCCATCACCTCTTCGCCCATCGTGCTGTCCAGGTTGCCCGTGGGCTCGTCGGCCAGGATGAGCTTGGGCGCGTTCACCACGGCGCGGGCGATGGCGACGCGCTGCTGCTGGCCGCCGCTGAGCTGCTGGGGAAAGTGCTTCGCGCGGTGCCCGATGTTCATCCGGTCCATCGCCGCCTTCACCCGCTGTTCCCGTTCGGCCCTGCCCAGGCGCGTGTAGATCAGCGGAAGCTCGATGTTCTCCGCCACGGTGAGCTCATCGATCAGGTTGAAGCTCTGGAACACGAAGCCGATGGTGCTCTTGCGTACCTCCGCCCGCCTGCGCTCGTTGTAGGCGCTCACGTCCTCGCCGTTCACCAGGTAGGCTCCGCTGCTGGGTCCGTCGAGCAGCCCCAGGATGTTGAGCAGTGTGGACTTTCCACAACCGCTGGGACCCATGATGGCCACGAACTCGCCCTGGGCGATGTCGATGCTCACGTCGTGGAGGGCGGTGGTCTCCACGGTGTCCGTGCGGTAGACCTTGGAGAGGTGGGCGGTCTTCAGAAGGCTCATGGTCGTGTTGGTTGCGTGTTGTGGGGGCCCGCAACACGCCATGCGTAACACGCCACGTGCGCAGGCTTTCGTTGGAGCTATTCGATCAGTAGTTCATCCGCGTCATTGAATGCGGCATAGCGGCTCGTCACCACCCGTTCGCCGGGTTGAAGGCCGTCCAGCACTTCGTACACATCGGGGTTCTGCCGACCAAGCTTCACGTCACGCCGCGTGGCCATGCCGTCCGCGTCCAGCACATAGACCCAGCCACCGCCCGTGTCCTGGAAGAAGGGTCCGCGCGGCAGGAGCACGGCCTGCATGTCCTCGCTCAACTGCAGCCGCACCTGGAAGGTCTGGCCGCGACGCACGGCGGGCTTCTCCCCCACGAAGCGCAGGTCGACGTCGAACTCGCCGTTGCTCACCTCGGGATACACCTTGAAGACCTCGATGGCATGCTCCCGACCGGCGTGGGTGAAGGTGCCCAGCAGTCCGATGCCGATCCGGCTCACATAGTGCTCGGGGATGCGCGCCCGCACCTTGAAGCTCTCCAATACATCGATCTGCGCGATCCGCTCACCCCGCTGCCGGGTCTGTCCCAGCTCCACGTTCAGTCCGCTGAGCTGCCCATTGATGGGCGACTTGATCACCAGGTTCCGCAGGTTCTCCCGCAGGAAGCGCAGGTTCTGATCGATGAGCTCGAGACCGCTGGTGATGGAGCCGAGCTGGCTCTGTCGGAAGAGCGAATCGCTCCGGACATTGGCCGCCAGCAGCCGGCGCTTCTCGCGCATGTACTCCAGGTGCTCGCGGTTGCTCCGGAAGGTGTGGGCGGCCATCAACGAGTCGCGCACCAGCCGCTCGTCCACCACGGCTTCACGCTCCAGACGCTTCAGGTCCTTCTCCAGGTTGAGCAGCTCATCGCGCAGGCGGGTGGTCTGCTGATCCATCGCCAGGCGCGTGGTGCGCAGGTTGTTCTGTTGGTCCAGCAGCTGCGCCTCGCGGTTGATGGCGTCCATGTGCAGCTGCGGATTGCTGAGCTCGATGATGGGATCGCCCGCCTTGACGTGCGTGCCGTCCTCCACGAAGCGGTGCTTCACGGTGCCTCCTTCGAGCGCGTCCAGGAAGACCGTCTGGATGGGTTGCACCGTGCCGGTGACGGGGATGAACTCCTTGAACAGCCCCTTCTCCACGGTTCCGATGCTGACCTTGGCGGCCTCCACGCGGACCCTGCTCGTGGCGAACGAGCTGCTCCACCAAGCCAGGGCGACGAGGATCGCAACGGCCGTTCCTCCGAAGGCGATCAGGCGTCTCCTCCGGGCCGGCCGGGGGTCGATGACACGGTCCACGGCCCGAAACTGCGGGTTGCCAGAGCGCCGGGCCTCGGATGAAGGGACGGACCGGTGGACCGATGACCGGCAGGGACGAACGGGGAACAGTGACCGCCCGGGAAAGCCTCGCGGTCCGGACCATGGTGCAACCCAGCATCCAGAGCACCGCGGTCCGGGCGGCAGGTGGTGGTGGCGGGGTCTCCGGGACCCGGAACGCCCGATGGGAAAGGCCTTCCGGGCGGGGGGGGCTTGCCGGGATCGGACTTCTGCCTACTTTCGTGCCGCCCAACGGCCGGAGCGTGCTTTGGCGAGACCACTCCGGCACAGGCAAAGACCAACCAAACACGTCAGTAGAACGCATGAACATTTACGTCGCCAACGTCCCTTACTCAGTGAAGGACCAGGACCTCCGTGAGCTCTTCGAGCCTTACGGCGAGGTCACTTCGGCCAAGATCATCATGGACAAGGCCACCAACCGGAGCCGCGGCTTCGGTTTCGTGGAAATGTCCGATGACAACGCCGGCCGTCAGGCCATCGAGGCCACCAACGGCAAGAATTTCCACGGCCGTGACCTCGTGGTGAACGAGGCCCGCCCCCGCCCGGAGGGCGACCGCCCCTTCCGTGGAGGAGGTGGTGGCGACCGTGGCGGCTACCGCAACGACCGCGGCGGGTTCCGCGACCGTGGCGAGCGCTCCTACCGCCGCGACGAGGAGTGATCCATCCCCATGCCATCCAAGGGGCCCCGCTTCGGCGGGGCTCTTTCGTTACCCCCCCCTGGCTCCCTGTGAAAAGATGTTGATCTCGACCGGGGTTGCCGGCCCACGCTCGGCGGCCAGCAGGCATCCCGGTAGCTTTGCGCCATGCCCCCTTCCCCCCTCCGGGTCCTGCTGCTCATGTCCGTCATCGCCCCGTTCATGGCAGCGATGGCGCAACGGCCCGGGGGCGGCGGACGTCCGGTGAACGGCCGCATCTACGGGAAGGTGATCGACGCGGTGAGCGGCAAGGGTGCGGAGTTCGCGACGGTGACCCTGTTCGCCGGCGTGCGCGACAGCGTGGTCACCGGCGCCATGGTACGTGGCAACGGCGATTTCCTGCTGGAGCCGGTGCCCGGCGGACGCTACCGCCTTCAGGTGAGCTTCCTGGGCTACCGCGCCATCGAGCAGGCCGTGGAGGTGACGCGCGAAAAGCCCGAGGTCGACATGGGCAACCTGAAGTTGGAGGCGGATGCCGGAGTGCTGCAGGAGGCCACGGTGGTCCGCGAGAAGAGCCCGATGCAGATGCTGGTGGACCGCAGGGTGTTCAACGTCGACAAGGACCTGGCGGCGCGCGGCGGTTCCGGCGTGGACGTGATGAAGAACGTGCCCGGCCTGAGCGTGGACGTGGAGGGCAACGTGGAGATGCGGGGTGCCCGCCCGCAGATCCTGGTGGACGGCCGCCCCTCCTCGCTCACGCTGGAGCAGATCCCTGCGGAGGAGATCGAACGGGTGGAGGTGATCACCAACCCCTCGGTGATCTTCGACGCCAACAGCACCGGAGGCATCATCAACGTGGTGCTGAAGAAGAGCACCAAGCCCGGCTACAGCGGACAGCTCCAGGCCGGGGTGGGCACGAACGACAGGTACCAGGCCGGCGGCAACATCAACCTGCGCGAAGGCCGCTGGGGCTTCAACCTCAGCGCCAATTACAACGACGGCACCAATGTCACCGACGGGCTCACGCTCCGCACCGACCTCGCCCAGGGCCTGCCGACAGGCACGTTCGAGCAGGACACGGACAGCCGGTCCGGACGGCGCATGTTCGGCGGTCGATTCGGCGTGGATGTACAGGTGAGCAACCGCAGCGTACTGTCCGTGTCGCAGGGCGTCCGGTTCCACGACATGTCGGGCTGCGAGCGCCAGGCCTTCGAGAACCGCACGGCGACCGGGCAGGTCAGCTCGTATGGCACGCAGGTGAACGACTCGGAGAGCGACACGCGGAGCCTGACCTCGCAATTGGCCTTCCGGCACAAGGGCCCCAAGGAGGGCAAGGAATGGTCGGTGGACCTCACCTACAACCGGTGGGACCGCGACAGTGATTCGCGTTTCGACCTGCGGCGCTTCATCGCCGATGGAGGGCCCGACACCACCACGCCGCGCATCCAGGACAACCTGGGCGGGTCGTACTACGACCAATGGTCCTTCCAGTTCGACATGGCGGATCCGCTGAGCGAACGCAGCAAGCTGGAATACGGCGTGAAGAGCAACCTGAAGTGGGACCGCACCTGGCTGGACGTGCTGCTGACGACTCCGCAGGCGCCCATGGGCGAGCTCGATAGTGCGCTCACGAACGACTACCGCATCACCGACCTCATCAACGCGGCCTACGTGAACTGGACGCGCACGCTCACCGAGCGCTGGAGCCTGCAGGCCGGGCTGCGCTTCGAGCAGACCTGGTTCGAGACGGAGCTGATCGGCAAGGACCAGGTGTTCAGTTACAAATACCCTGATGGCGGGCAGGACCTGCTGAAGGCGCTGTTCCCAGCGGTGTACCTGGTGCATCGCTGGCCCGGGACCCTGCGCGAACTGCAGGTGAACTTCTCGCGCAAGATCGACCGGCCACGATTCTGGCAGATCATGCCCTTCATCATGTTCAGCGACGCCCGCAACGTGCGCATCGGCAACCCGGGTCTTGCCCCGGAGATGAACAACATGGCCGAGGTGAACCACCTGTTGCCCTTCTGGAAGGGCAAGGCCAGCTGGCTCACCAGCGCCTTCGGTCGCTACACCGAGGATGTGATCACGGGCTACAGCACCCCGCTGGCCACGGACAGCACCGTGCTGCTGAACACCTTCGTGAACGGCAGCCACAGCGTCACGGCCGGTTGGGAGAACGTGCTGAAGGTGGAACCGTTGCAGGGCCTTCAGTTCACGCTGAGCGGCACCGCGCAGTACCTGGATGTGGCGCTCTCGTCCGCGAACGGTGGGGAGCGCAACCAGGGCTTCCTGTGGAACGCCAAGCTGCTGGTGAACTACCGCCTGCCGAAGGACTGGTCCGTGCAGGTGAACGGCGAGTACGAAGGGCCGCGGATCCAGCCGCAAGGCCGCACCTTGGAGCAGTACGGCGTGGACCTCTCAGTGGGCAAGGACATCACGCGCCGGTTGAACGCCGTGGTGTCGGTGAACGACGTGTTCTTCACGCGGCGCTGGGGCAACACGGTGGAGACGGCCTTCTTCGAACAGGAGACCTACCGCCGTCGCGAGATGCGGTTCGTGCGCTTCACCCTCACCTGGAAGTTCGGCGAGCAGAACAGCTCGATCTTCCGGCGCCGGCAACCGCAGCGCGACGCCAACGATGGCGGCGGCATGGAGATGTAGCTGCGCTAGAGCTCCTGCACCTCCCAGGTGGGGCAGCCCACCGTGCCCAGGTCGTCATAGAAATCCAGGAAGTGCAGCTTGTGGAAAAGGCCCTGCGCGTCATGGATGATGTACACGATCCCCGGATCCACGGTGTAGGCGCCATCGTCGAACGAATAGGTCTTCCAATCGAACCCGATGACGTCCCGCGCCGTGCTGAAGGGGTGCTGCACCGTGTCCGCCAGGCTCACTGCGGCCATGTCGGTACCGGCGATGCGCGCGACACGGACCCCGGGCGGCGTGAGCACCCCCGTGACGATGTAGGGGATGAAGGGCTCGTGGAACTGGTGCGTGTACTGCGTGAAGACCATGTCCCAGCTGCCCGTGGTCGGCTCCACGTCCACGGGTCCCGTTGCGAAGCTGAACATGCTGGAGGCGCAAGCGCCGGACTTGGCCAGCGTGTGCTCCTGGAGATCGGAGCCATCCAGCGCGGCCGTGCGGAACACATAGGCCGTGGAGGTGACCTGCAGGAGCTGCAGTTTGCGCACACCGAGGTGGGCTCCGAAGGCGTTGTAGCCCAGATCGATGAGGTGGATGTCCTGCGCCCCGCGCCAGTCCCCGATCGCCGTGCTGTCCGGATGCCCGCTGGGCGCGTCGATGCGGCGGCCCTGCGCCATCCCGGCGGTATCGGCCGGTGCGGCGATGTCGGCCGCACCGATCGACCAGGCGGTCATCAGGCGGCTGCCGTTCAGCCACACCCGCCACGCGTCCGGGCCGCTCTCGAAGGCCAGGTCCCAGGCGGTCTTCGGGTTGCTGCGCACCACGCTGCGCGATGCCACATCCACCCACAGCTGGTCCTGATACCCGCTGCCCATGCACAGTTGCACCCGCTGCGCCTCACCGCGCGGGCGGGCGGGTACGGGCAGCTCCTCCTTGAGGCAGCCCGTGAGGAGCAGGAGGGAGAGCGGAAGCAGGGCGGTGGCACGCATGATCAGGATCGCTTGCGCAGTTCAACATCGAGGCGCAGGAACCAGGTGCGCCCGGTGGTCATCGGCACGGCGCTGGCCCCGGCGGAGTGCGCGCCCTCCGCCATGCTGGCCGCGAGGTTGCGCACATCGAACAGGTCCTTGCATCCCACGGTGAGGCCGAGGCGGCGGTCGAGGAACGACTTGGTGAGGGTGGCATCCGCCAGGTGGTAGGCGCTGATGGTGCCACGGGTCACGGCACCATCGGCATCCACGATGTAGTTGGCCAGTTCGCCCTGGTACTTGTAGAAGAGCGATGCGCTGAGGCCCATCCGGCGATGATCCCACATGACCGAGGCACGTGCCTCCGGACTCCACAGCGCGGCGGGTGACACGGCGTCGGTGCGTCCGGTGATCGAGCCGCCGGTGGTGAACGCCCAGCGACCATTGTCCCAACCGGCGCCCAAGGTGCCCCCGTAGGTGCGCAGCGAACCGATGTTCACGTAGGTGTACCGTGCACCGCTCACCTGGGCGAGGCTGATGAGGTCGGCCACATCGTTGGCGAAGGCCGTGAGCTCGGCCGACCACGTGCCGCGTTCCCGCTGCGTGCGGTAGGTCAGCGCTGCGCTGCCGTGGTGCGCACGTTCCGGTCGCAGCTCGGGGTTGCCCACGATGTCGTGGTTCACGTCCACGAAGTAGAGGTGCAGTTCCTTCAGGGAAGGGGCACGGAAGCCACGTGCATAGGCAGCGCGCACGGTGAGCGCGGGCGTCGCAGCCCAACGCAGGTTGGCCGAAGGGATCAGCGGGGCCTCATAGCGCGTATTGTAGGCATAGCGCAGCCCCGGCCGCAGTGTCAACCGGCTCCACGGACGCAACTCCATGCTGGCGAAGGCGGCCAGGTCACTGATGGCCTCCCCGTCGCCGGCCATGCGGTCCCCGCTGCCGGTCTCGTGGTTGAGGTCGGTGCCCACTTCCCAGGACAGCCATGCTCCTTCAGGGGCCGAGGCCAAGGTGGCGCGCAGGTTGGTGAGCGTGAAGCGTGAGGTGTCCTGCGTGCCGGGTGTGGTCACCAGCTGCTCACTGAGGTCGGTGAGGTCGCGGAACCAGGTGTTCCGGATGCGACGATAGCGCTGGTGCGCAAGGAGCGCATTGAGCCGACGATCCCGGTCGAGGCGTCCCTCGGCGAAGACGGCGTTGTCCAGCCGGTGTGTGAGGAACTGCTCATCGAAGGCGGTCTCGTGGTACGGCGCACGGGGCCTGCCACGGTCGGTGATGCGGTCCTGGAACACCTCGCCCTTGTAGCCAAGGTCCCAGCGATCGCCGCGCCAGCGGTGATTGAGGCGCGCGAAGAGCTGCTCCCGCGGCTTCCACTGCTGGTGGCGCGTGCTGTCGGCCAGGCTCGGCGTGGGATCATACCAGCCGCCGGTGGCCGGGTCCCAGCCGGCAAAGGCATTGCGGCCGCCGGTGAGCACCAGGTCGTGTGCTCCCAGGCGCGTGGTGGCGGTGCCCGTGAGGTTGAGCCGGCCGATGTGCTCGGCATAGGCCGTGGCCTTGGCGCTGGCGTGGTCGTTGGAGCGTTTGCGGGTGATGAGGTTGATGGTGCCGGCCAGGGCGTTGGTGCCGTAGTTCACGCTGAGCGGGCCCTCCACCACTTCCACGCGTTCGATGCCCGTGAGGTCCAGCTGCGCGAGGTCGAGGTTGCCATCCTGTCGACCGATCACCGGCACCCCGTCCACCAGCACCTTCACGTTCTCGCCACCGAGGCCCTGCATGCTCACCGCGGTGCCCAGGATGTTGTCCTGCCCCAGTCGTACGGTGAGCTCATTGCGCAGGGCGTCGCCGAGGTTGTTGGCGGCCATGCGATCGAGCCGGCCGCGGTCGATCACGCGCACGCGATGCACGGCGTTCTCCGCGATGTTGGCCCCATACTGACCGGTGACCACCAGTTCCGGCATGTTGATCGAGGATGGGCTGAGGCGCAGTGCATGGGGGCCTCCACCGAGCAGCGTGTCCTCGAGGACCGTGAAGCCCATCATCCGCACGCACAGGACCACTGGGCGGCCGGGGTCCGCCGGCACGGTGAGGGCTCCATGGTCATCGGTCTGCGCGGTGAAGGCCTCACCCTCCTGCCGCCACGTCACGCTCGCGAAGGGAACCGCGGCACCGTTCTCGGCCCTGCACTGCAAGCGGACCTGGGCGGAGAGCACGGACGGAACGATGGTGGCCGTGAAGAGGAAGAGCCGGCCGGCGGTGTATCCCATCTGGAAAAGCTCCGCAAAGGAGCGCACGCGCGCACAGGCGCACGGTCACGGACACGTCAAGAGTGGCTCAGCGCAGCAGCACCCGGGCCACGGCCGGACCACGGTCGGTGTCCAGGCGCAGGGTGTACATCCCCGCTCCAAGGCCATCCAGGTCGAGGGTGAAGGGCGAACCGTTCACGGCATCACCGGAGCGCACCACGCGGCCCGCGGCATCCAACACCTCGAGCCCAAGGACCCGGGCGTCGCCCGCGTCGATGGTCACCAGACCGTCCACCGAGGGGTTGGGCCACGCCCGCAACTCGGCGGGGCGGGCATCCTCCGCCAGGCCGGTGGCGCTCACCAGCTCCTGGGTGAAGTCGATGGTGCCGGAGGTGCTGCCACCAAAGCCGGTGAAGGCCAAGTGCCAGACTTGGCCACTCTGATCCTTGACGAAGTAGCTCAGGGAGTCCTCGATCACCCACTGGAAGGTCTGCATGTCGAAGCGCTTCCAGTCGAAGCCGATGGTGTTGATGTGCGCGTTGTATGCGGCGGTGGTCCAGTCGGCGTCGGCCGGAGGCATGCCGGCCATGCGCGCGGCCTCGATGCCTTTGTTCTGCAGGACACCGGTGACCCCGTACGGCTGCGGGATGAAGGAGACGTACTTCACGAACGTGAGGTCCCAGCTGTCGTTGGCCGGTTCGCGATCGACCACGGTGTGGGCCTCCAGGTCCCAATAGGCGAAGTTCTTCGTGCTGTAGGCCGCTTTGTTGAGCTGGCCGATGAGCTCGTCGCTGCCGTCGAGGTTGGCGTGGGTGAAGGTGTAGGTGCCCGTGGCCAGGCCGTCGATGCGGAGCTTGCGCCAGGTGCCCGAGCCAAGGCGGACCAGGAAGATGGTGTCGCCGGCCACCACATGGGTGATCATGTTGTAGTTGCCCCAGCCCAGATCGAACTCATCGGCGAAGGGGCCCTGATTGAGCGCACCGAAGCTCCAGCTGGTGTCGGCGTTGTGTGCGCGCGGCCAGGTGGAGAGGCCGGTGGTGTCCACGCTGCTCCATTGAGCGATGCTGAAGGGGGTCTTCACCACTTCCACACCCGCCTTCTGGGTGTTCACCAGCACGCTGGCCGTGAAGCCCTGGATCTCGAAGGCCAGGTCCCAGTCGTTCACCGGGGCGGTGCCCACCACGCCGTTCTGCAGGCTGTACCACACCTGATCGGCATAGCCAGGAGCGATGCTCACGGTGACGGGGGTCTGGGCGCGCAGGCCGGTGATGAGGAGGATGGTCGTGAGGAGGAGCGTGGAACGCATCGGTCAGGGTTCGGGGGTGCAAAGCAACTGCTGTCGCGCAGGGAGGAACAAGGGGAATGCAGGGTGCCGGGTCATGGAACTGCAACATGAGAAGATCAGCAGGGCCCGGGTTTCACCGACCTGCGTCGGATCCACCCGGGCCCCGCCTTCACCGGACCTCGTGATCAGTCCACTTTCGTGAACCGCTGCGTGATGACCCCATCGCCGATCGTCAGGCGCAGGATGTACTGGCCGGGCACGAGACCGGCCACATCGACCGTGGTCCGGGTCTCACCCTTGCCGGCGTTCACCGCCAGCGCAGGCATGGCCTCCTGGCCCAGGATGTTGATCACGCTCATCTCGATGCGGGCCTCCGCGTAGGCGGTCAGCTCGATGTTGAGCACATCGCGGGCCGGGTTCGGCCACAGGTTCAGTTCAGCCAGCGGCATGTCCTGCTCGATGGCCTTCACCAGTTCCTCGTCCAGCACGCGACCATCGCTCAGCACCAGCGACTGGGTGCCGTCCTGGTCCACACCGAACACCCCGTTGAGGATGGCGCAGAGGAACGGACCCACCACCAGGTGCGGTGCGCCCGTCACGTCAAGGCTGGCGCAGATGCTGCCACCACCCTGGATCAGCAGGCTGTTCACATCGAAGCCCGTGGTGACGCCAAGCTGAACGATGGAGAGGTCCAGCGTGGCCGGGTCGTACACCAGGGTGTGGATGCGGTAGAGACCGAGCTGCTGCACGGTGAACACCGGCGTGGCGCTCACCTGCTGGATCGTGAGGCCGAAGCCACGCGTCAGCACGTACAGCGTCTGATAGCCGGCCGGCACCACAGCGTCGCCACCGGGCAGGCCCACCAGCGTGGCATTTCCACCCGTGCGGCACACGACGAAGTTCTCCGGAGCGATGGTGCCGGCGCTCGCCAGGCACTCATCCGTGCAGATGGTGACATTGAACTGCGCACCCGGCACGTCCAGGCTGGCACAAATGCTGCCGCCGCCCTGCACCAACAGACCGTTCACGTCGAAGCCCGTGGTCACGCCCAGCTGCACGATGCTCAGGTCGAGCGTCGCGGGGTCGTACACCAGCGTGTGGATCGTGTAGGTGCCGTCAGCATCCACGTCGAAGCTTAGGTCCGGACCGGCGTTCACGATCGTGAGACCGGCGCCTTGCGTCAGCACGTACACCGTCTGGTAGCCGGCAGGCACATTGGCATCGCCATTGGCGGTGGCGGCCACCGTGGCCACACCATTCTCCAAGCAGACCTCCATGGACATAGCGGTCAGCGTGCCGGCGCTCGGGCTGGCCACGGTGAAGGCTGCACCCGGCACGTCCAGGCTGGCGCAGATGCTGCCGCCGCCCTGCACCAGCAGACCGTTCACATCGAAGCCCGTGGTCACGCCCAGTTGCACGATGCTCAGGTCGAGCGTCGCGGGGTCGTACACCA
>JADLBK010000074.1 GCA_020847755.1 Flavobacteriales bacterium
CTTCGCAAAGCGGCAAAACGTTAGCCCTCAGCCCTCCCCCAGTTCCTTCACGAACCGCTGGGCGAGGGCATCGGCCTCGACCAGGCTGGGCGCTTCGGCATACACCCGGATGATGGGTTCGGTGTTGCTGCGGCGCAGGTGCACCCAGGTGCTGCCGAACTCGATGCGCAGGCCGTCCACCGTGCTGTGGGGCTGGGCGGCGTAGCGCTGCTGCATGCGGTCCACCAGGGCCTGCACGTCGAGGCCGGGGTTCAGTTCGATCTTGTTCTTGCTGATGAAGTAGTCCGGGTAGCTGCGGCGCAGGTCGCGGCAGCTGCCGCCGCGGCGGGCCAGCAGGGTGAGGAAGAGGGCGATGCCCACCAGCGCGTCGCGCCCATAGTGCAGTTCGCTGAGGATGACGCCGCCGTTGCCCTCGCCGCCGATGGGGGCGTTCACCTGCCGCATGCGCTCCACCACGTTCACCTCGCCCACGGCGCTGGCGTGGCGGGTGCGGCCGTGGCGGGCGGCCACATCATGCAGGGCGCGGGTGCTGCTGAGGTTGCTCACCGTGTCGCCCGGGCGGTGGGCCAGCACGTGGTCGGCGCAGGCCACCAGGGTGTACTCCTCGCCGAACAGGCTGCCGTCCTCGCACACCAGCGCCAGGCGGTCCACGTCGGGGTCCACGCTGATGCCCAGGTGGGCCTTGTGCTGCACCACCGCGGCGCAGAGGTCGGTGAGGTGCTCGGGCAGCGGCTCGGGGTTGTGGGGGAAGTGGCCGGTGGGCTCGCAGTACAGCTTCACCACCTCCACGCCCAGCGCGTGCAGCAGCTGGGGCACGGCCACGCCGCCCACGCTGTTCACGGCGTCCACCACCACCTTGAACTTGGCGGCCGCGATGGCCTTGGCGTCCACCAGGTCGAGGCGCAGGATGGCGTCGATGTGCCTGCGGGTCCAGCTGTCGTCGGTGCGCACGTGGCCCAGGCGGTCCACGTCGGCGAAGGTGTAGGCGTCCTGTTCGGCGAGGCGGAGCACTTCGGCGCCGTCGGCCGCGCTGATGAACTCGCCCCGGCCGTTGAGCAGCTTGAGGGCGTTCCACTGCTTGGGGTTGTGGCTGGCGGTGAGGATGATGCCGGCGTCGGCGCCTTCGCCGGGCACGGCCATCTCCACGGTGGGCGTGGTGGCCAGGCCCAGGTCGATGACCTCGAAGCCCAGGCCCACAAGGGTGCCGCGCACGAGGTCGGCCACCATGGGGCCGCTGAGGCGGGCGTCGCGGCCCAGCACCAGCTTCGGCGCGGGTGTTCCGCTGCGCTGCTGGATCAGGGTGCCGAAAGCGGCCGTGTAGCGGACGACGTCGAGGGGCGAAAGGCCTTCGCCGGGCCGGCCGCCGATGGTGCCGCGGATGCCGGAGATGGAGCGGATGAGGGTCATGGCAGGGGGCTCGGCGCGGGTCGGGGCCCGATCGTCCGAACGGGTGCAAAGGTGGACGTGGCGCGGATGCATGCGGGGCTGCGGCGCGGAGGTCTTCAACCACGGACTGTGAGCGGGCGATCCCGGCAGCAGGCCTCCGGCTTCCAGCCACCGGCTTCCAGCTTCTCGCCGCTCTGCGCCCTCTGCTCCTCTGCGTGAGGTCCGGACCAGGGCTGCCGTCAGGTCGCCAACAGCCGCCGGCTCCGGCTTCCAGCCACCGGCTTCCAGCTTCTCGCCGCTCTGCGCCCTCTGCTCCTCTGCGTGAGGTCCGGACCAGGGCTGCCGTCAGGTCGCCAACAGCCGCCGGCTCCGGCCTCCAGCCACCGGCTTCCAGCTTCCGTCGCGCTGCGCCCTTCTTTCCTCTTCTTCCTTGTTCCTTCCTCCTTGTTCCTTCCTCCAGGGCCCTCCCGATCCCCCATGGGGCTGTGCATAACACAAATCCGGCGACCCCGGCCCGCGATGGGGTTCCTTATTTTTGAGGGAACTTTGTGCCGCATGAGCGAAGGCCCTTCTCCCCTGCCCGACCGCGACGACGACCGCACGGACCACGTGCAGCGCTTCGAGGCCATGCTGAGCCGGAACGACCACTACTTCTTCGACGTCGAGGAGTTCGAGCTGATCATCGAGCACTACCTGGACAACAACGAGCCCAAGAAGGCGCGGCAGGTGCTGGACTATGCGCACAAGCAGCACCCCGGTTCGGTGGACCTGTTGTTCTGCGAGGCGCAGGTGCTGATGGGCATGGGCCGCTTGAACCGGGCCCTGGAGGTGCTGGACAGCATCGCCAAGCTGGAGCCTTACAACGAGGACGTGCACCTGCACAAGGCCGGCATCCACAGCCAGTTGCGCAACGACCGCAAGGCCATCGAGCACTACCGCAAGGCGCTGGAGCTGGCCGAGGAGGGCTTGGACGACATCTACCTGGACCTGGCCTTCGAGCACGAGAACTGCGAGCAGTTCGACGAGGCCATCGGCTGCCTGAAGAAAGCCCTGGAGGTGAACCCGGAGAACGAGGCCGTGCTGTACGAGCTGGCCTACTGTTACGAGCTGGCGGAGGCGCACGAGGCCAGCGTGGTCTTCTTCCGCCACTTCACCAACGAGCACCCGTACAGCTTCGTGGCCTGGTACAACCTGGGCAACGCGCTGGCCAAGCTGGGGCGGGTGGAGGAGAGCAACAACGCCCTGGACCTCTGCCTGGCGATCGAGGAGGAGTTCAGTTCGGCCTACTTCAGCAAGGCGCGCAACCTGCTGCAGCAGGGGGCTTATGAGGAGGCCATCGCCTGCTACCAGGAGACCCTGAACATCGATGGCCCACAGGCGGTCACCTTCAGCTACATCGGCGAGTGCTTCGAGAAGATGGAGCGCTACGAGCAGGCGCTGATCCACGACGACCAGGCGCTGGCGCTTGACCCCAACTGGGTGGACGCGTGGATCGGTCGCGGGGTGGTGAAGGACTACCAGGGCCGGTTGGTGGAGGCCATCAAGGACCTGGAGCAGGCGGTGCGGATCTCGCCGGACACGGGCGACGGCTGGTTCTACCTGGCCAACGCCCTGGCCCGCGCCGAACGCTGGGAGGCCAGCATCCAGGCGTACGAGCGGCTGAACAGCATGGAGCCCGAGAGTTTGGAGGGTTGGATGGACCATGCCGACCTGATGATGCACCTGAAGGGACCCGAGGCGGCGCTGGCCAAGCTGCGCGAAGGCGAGCTGGTGCACAAACTGACCCCGCGCTACAAATACCGCATGGCCAGCTACCTGCTGCGCTGCGGCCGTCAGCAGCAGGCCCTGCTGGAGCTGGAAGAGGCGCTGATGGCCGACCACGCGGCGCACACCCAGCTGCTGGAGCATCACCCCGAGGCGGCCGCCATGCCCCAGGTGATGCACCTCATCGAGCTGTACAAGCGATGAACTTCAGCCTGTCGCACATCCCCGCGCGCACGGCCAAGCCGCGCGAGGAGGGCCTCACCATGGTGATGGACAAGGGCCTGAGCCTGCGGCAGGTGGATGACCTGATCGAGACCTCGGGCGACCTGGTGGACCTGGTGAAGCTGGGCTTCGGCACGAGCTACCTGATGCCGCGCCTGAAGGACAAGGTGAAGCGGTACACGGATGCCGGTATCAGGGTCTATCTGGGCGGCACCCTTTTCGAGGCCTTCATCGCCCGCGGGCAGTTCGACGCCTACCGCAGGCTGCTCAGAGAGCTGAAGCTCGACTGCGCCGAGGTGAGCGACGGCAGCATCACGCTCCCGCACGACGAGAAGTGCCGCTACATCAACCTGCTGGCTCAGGACCACACGGTGTTGAGCGAGGTGGGCAGCAAGGAGACGGGCATCCTGATCAGCCCGGCCAAGTGGGTGCGGATGATGAACACCGAGCTGGAGGCCGGCAGCTGGAAGGTGATCGCCGAGGCCCGCGAGAGCGGCAACGTGGGCATCTACCGGCCCAGCGGGCACGCGCACACCGCCCTGGTGAACCGGATCCTGGCCAAGGTGCCCGGTCGCGACATCCTGTGGGAGGCCCCGCAGAAGAGCCAGCAGGTGTGGTTCATCAAGCAGATCGGCGCCAACGTGAACCTGGGCAACGTGCCCGCCGAGGAGGTGATCCCGCTGGAGACCCTTCGGTTGGGCCTGCGGGGCGACACCTTCTTCCAATACCTGCCCGAGGAGGTGGCCGAGAAGCTGCGGCAGGTGAAGCCGCCCGAGCAGGACGGCAAGACCAAGGGTTAGACGCGTTGCCAGGGAAGCCTTGTCCGGTGCATCTTCGCACCGCATGCGCCCCGACCCCACCGCCCCATCCATGACCACGATCGGCCCGGAGGAACTGCACCGGATGCGTCGCGACGGCACGGCATTCCAGCTGCTCGACGTGCGCGAGCCCTATGAGGCCGAACGCTGCACCCTGGGCGGCATGCTGATCCCGATGGGCGATCTGCTGGACCGCTTGAACGAGATCCGACGCGACGTACCCGTGGTGGTGCACTGCCGCAGCGGCAACCGGGCGCTGGCGGTGATCACGGCGCTGGAACGGCGCCACGGCTTCACCAACCTGATCCAGCTGGAGGGCGGCATCCAGGCTTATGCGGCCCGGGTCGATCCCGGGATCAGCTGCGATTAGAGGCCACCCTTCCGCACGGCATTCGTCAGGTGACGGCCGCGGACCGCTGCCGTACCTTTACCCCTGTCCTCAACGAAGGCCCGATGCCCAGTTCCTCCGCCCATTCGCACGTCACGTTGAGCCCGGCCCAGAAGGCCCGGAAGATCAACATCGACACCGACCTGTACGGCACCTTCGCCGAGATCGGAGCCGGTCAGGAGACGGTGCGTCACTTCTTCCGCGCGGGCGGGGCCAGCCAGACCATCGCCAAGGCGATGAGCGCGTACGACAAGGACTTCAGCAACGCCATCTATGGCAAGGAACAGGGCAATCGCTTCGTGTGCGAAAGCCGGCTGAGGAACATGCTGCGGCATGAATACGGCCTGATGGTGGAGCGCCTCTCGCGCAAGGACCACCCCACCAAGAAGTTCTTCACGTTCGCCAACACGGTGGCCACCAGCACGCTGGAGAAGCCGCACAGCGGGCATGGCTGGATCGGCGTCCGGTTCCAGACCGGTCCGGACCGGCCCACGAGCGATGTCATCATCCACGTGCGCCTGCACGACCCCGACATCAGCCTGCAACAGGAGACACTGGGCGTGATGGGCACCAACCTGCTCTATGGCTGTCTCTTCCAGCACCACGATCCGCAGGAGATCATGACCAGCCTCTATGACAACGTGAGCCGTCACGTCATCGAGGTGGACATGATCCAGATGAACGGGCCGGACTTCGCGCAGGTGGACAACCGGTTGCTGAGCCTGCAGTTGGTGAAGCGCGGATACACGGACGCGGTGATCTTCGGCCCGGACGGGCAGAACCTGCAGGCCAGCGAGGCGCTGTACAAGAAGAACATCCTCACCATCCGCGGAAGCTTCCGCCCGGTGACGAAGGTGAACATCGATATGATCATGAACGGTTATAACATGTTCATCAAGGAGAACCGGGTGGACCGGAGCAACCTCCAGGTGCTCTTTGAGATCACGCTCAACAACCTGCAGGCGGACACCGGCAGTGTGGACGAGAAGGACTTCATCGACCGGGCGGACATCCTGTGCAGCCTGGGGCAGACGGTGTTGATCAGCAACTACCAGCAGTATTACAAGCTGGTGGAGTACTTCAGCCGGTACACCAAGGCGCGCATGGGCCTGATCATGGGCGTGAACAACCTGATCGAGGTCTTCGACGAGAAGTACTACCGCGACCTGAACGGCGGCATGCTGGAGGCCTTCGGCATCCTGTTCACCCGCGACCTGAAGATCTACGTGTACCCCAGCAAGCCCACGGCGGAGGTGCCGCTGATGACCACCGAGAACATGCCGGTGCACCCGCGCCTGAAGCCCCTCTACGACTACCTGCTGTACAACAAGCGGATCGTGGACATCGAGAGCTTCGACCCCACGGTGCTGCACATCTTCAGCCAGAAGGTGCTGGCGATGATCCGCGAAGGGCGCGACAACTGGGAGGAGCTGGTGCCGCCGTACGTGGACAACATGATCAAGGACAACCGGCTGTTCGGCTACCGGCCGAAGGGCGAGCCCTCGGGAGTTCCGAAGGTGGAGGCGAAGGCCTGATCCGCGCGATCCGACGAGGTGGCGTCCGGGCTCGACGAACCGGGTCGCTCCGCGAACAACGCTGGCTATCTTGGCCGCGCAGCGATGCATGAAGAGCCCCCCCGACCGACCCCCACCGGCATCGGCCGCACGGCCAGGACGCGGCACCCCGCCGTCCGCCCCCTGCCCCACCCGTGGCGCGCCTGGCTCAGCATCAGCAACGACCCGGACAACACCACGCCCGCCGGATGGGCCGAACTGCACCGCACCCTCTGGGAGGAGCTGCGGCTGCCCTTTGCTGACGCGCTCTTCCTGCGCTCGTACAACACCCAGCTGCCCGACCAGGTGGACCTGCACGGGCACCCGCACATCCTGGCGGCGCACGAGCATGACAGCCTGCACACCTGGGGCGACTACATGTTCGCCCGCACACGCGGTTTCGACCGCAGCGATGCCGTCGAGGCGCTGGCCTGGCTGCGGCGCATCGGCTTCAGGCCGCGCGTGTGGGTGGACCACAGCCAGTTCACGGGCAACATGTTGCACCTGCACCGCACCGGCGCGATCCCGGAATTCCGCGACGCCTCGGGTCATGTGTATGCCAACCCGTTGTACACACTGGACCTGGTGCATGAGGCGGGTGTGCGCTACCTGTGGGACGGCACGGTGACCCCGGTGCTGGGGCAGGACATCCCGATGAGCGACCTGTCGTGGACCCTGGAGAGCGCCGGCGATCGGCGGACCGGTCTTGCGCTGTACGCGCGCCGCCGGATCCGGGCGGGGCTTCGGCCCGGCACGGTGCCGTTGGCCCGCGACGCGAACCGGGCCTACCGGAGGCACCGCTTCCCCGACGGGCGCAGCTTCTACATCTTTCAACGGCACGGGAAGTGGCCGCTGGCCGACATCGACGGCCTTGGCGAACTGCTCGCGCCCGCCCGCATGGACGAGCTGGTGCGCCGCGGTGGCGTCTGCATCGCCTACACCCACCTGGGTAAACGGCCGGCAGCGCGCATGGCCGATCCCGTGCATGTGCCGCCCGCCACGCGGCTTGCCCTGGAGCACGTGGCCGCCCTCCACCGGCAGGGTCGGTTGATGCTCAGCGGAACGGCCCGTCTGCTGGACCATCTGGTGATCCGCGACCACATCACCGTGGATCAGGCGCATCGCACCGTGCGTTTCGTCCCGGACGGGATCGCCTTCGACCACCTGGGGACCGCCGAACTGACCGGACATGCGTTCACCTTCGACCTGCCTGCCGAACCCCGGTGGACCGTGATCGGCAGCGATGGCATTCTGGATCCGCGCGTGGAAGCGCACGGCCGCGCGGCGTTCACCCTTCATTTCGACGGCGCATGAGCCACCGGGTGGTCCTGCTCACCAACCGCTCGCGCGGGGCCATGGCCCTCGCCCGCGCTGTGGTGGCCGAAGGGCTCGACCTGCGCATGATCGTGGTGGGTCGTGAACCCGCCCCGGAGAAGTCCAAACGGCTGATCCCCCGAATGCTGCGGGCACTGATCGGCGACACGCTCGTGAACCGCATCGGCGCATTGCGCCAGGACCCGGCCTTGACGCATGTGATGCGTGTGGAGCGGCGCTTGTTCGCCGAGGCGGATATCGTACTGGAAGGAGGCATCAACGCCTGCGGCGTGCTGCCAGGCTGGCCTCCGGGGGTGACCGTGACCGAGGTGAACAGCATGAACGACGCCGGGACGGTGGCGGACATCCGGTCAGCCTCGCCGGCGGCGCTGGTGGTCTTCGGCACGGGCATCCTCAAGCGGACCGTACTGGAGATCGCCCCGGCGATCAATGCGCACACGAGCCTGCTGCCGCAGTACCGCGGCACCCGCAGCGAGTTCTGGCAGTGCCGCCGCAACGACCCCGCCCACGTGGGCATCACCATCCACTTGGTGGACGAAGGGGTGGACACGGGCCGGGTGCTGTACCAGCGCCCCACGACCACACCGTGGCCCACCACGCCGTTCCACCTGCGCAGCCTCAACACGCTGGAGGTCATCCGCCACATGCCGGGCGTGGTGCGCGCCTTCCTGGAGCGGCGACTGACCCCGTTCGCACAGCCGGAAGGTCCGGGCACCACCTACCGCAACCGCGACATCACCTTCGCCGACCGGCAGGCGCTGTTCGGCCATCTGGAGGCCTGACCGCGATGCGCCCCACGATGGTCCGCCGCCTCTCCGGGCACCGAGGTCCGGTCTACGCCCTGGCCGTTCGAGGTGATCGGGTGTTGAGCGGGAGCGGCGACGGGATGGTGGCGGCGTGGGACGCCAATGGTGCTGCCGGCGAAGCGGTCGCTCAGGTCGGCCAGGCCGTGTTCGCCCTGACCGTTCTCGACGAACCGGAGGCTCTTGTGATCGGCACGGAGGGTGGAGAGCTGCACGTGGTGGACCTGCGCGACCGGCGCGAAGTGCAGCACCTTGTGCTTCACCGTCGGGGCATCTTCCGCATCGCAGCCCTGGGCAAAGACCGGGTGGTGTGCGCGGGTGGCGATGGCACCCTGAGCGTGTGGACGGTGCGCCGCGACGCGCAGGGCCCGCGGCTCGCGCTGCAGCGACAGATCCCCATCACCGAGGAAAAGTTGCGTGACGTGGCCGTTCACGCAGCGGCGGGCCTGGTGGCGGTGGCCTGCGGGGACGGCACGGTGCGCGTTCTCGATCGGGAGGACCTCAACGAACGGCTGACGCTGGAGGCCCACACCGGGGGCGCCACCAGCGTGGCCTGGCACCCCGGCAAGCCGGTGCTGCTCTCGGGCGGCAAGGACGGCCATTTACGGGCCTGGCACACGGAACGCGGCACGCCCCTTCTCGCCCAGCCGGCGCATCGGGCGGGCATCTACGCGCTGGCCTTCGACCCACGGGGGCTTGTGCTGGCCAGCGCCAGCCGGGACAAGACCGCCAAGCTATGGCGGGCGCACGACCTGGAAGCGGAAGCGCGCCTGGACCGCTCCTCCGGTGGGCACACGCACAGCGTGAACCACCTCTGCTGGCTGGGCGACCGCCTGTTCACCGGCGGCGATGACCGCCTGGTGATCGAATGGTCCTTGTCCGGCAGCGGCGCCGACGGCCGCTAACTTGCCCGCATGGCCACCCCTCCACGGACGCGCACCACACGCCGGGTGCTCTGGGTCCTGGCCGCCGTGCTGCTGGCGGTGACCAACAACATCAACTGGGGGGGCGAGCACTGGCGCACGGTGCTGCAGGCCGATGCCAAGGGCTACCACGCCTACCTGCCCGCCCTGGTGGTGCACCACGACCTGCATTTCGGCTTCCTGGAGCTCGCGGACAGCTTGTCGAGCACACCCGCGCTCCGGTATGAATACCGCACCGCGCCCACGGGTGACACCATCAACAAGTACTGGTTCGGTACCGCCCTGTTGCAGGCGCCGTTCTACCTCGCCACGCATGGACTGCTGAAAGCAACAGGCCATCCGGCACCCGGCCATGGCAAGCCTTACGTGATGGCCGTCTGTCTGGCGGCCATCGCCTATGCGCTGATCGGGCTTTGGGCCGTGGGCCGTCTGCTGGCCGAATGGAGTGTGGATGATCCCTGGCGCGGGCTCTCGCTGGCCGCCCTGCTGCTCGGCACCCACCTCTTCTACTACACCATCGTGGCCCCGGGCATGAGCCATGTGTACAGTTTCGCCCTGGTGTCGCTGTTGCTCTTGGCCGGCCGCCGGTACGCCGCCGATGGCCGGGCGCAGTGGCTGCCGCTGATGGGTGCGCTGACCGGCCTGCTGGTGCTGGTGCGTCCGGTGAACGGGCTCGCCGTGCTGGCGCTGCCCATCGTGACGGGCGGCCGGACCGTGTTCCTGCAGCGCGTTCGCGGCCTTCGGCACCAAGCACCTGCGTTGGTCGCAGCTGTCGCTGTCGGCGCGCTCCTCGCCGGGCTTCAACCGGTGATCCACTGGATCAGCACGGGCCATTGGTGGGTGGACAGCTATCCCGGCGAGCACTTCCACTGGAGCGACCCGCACATGGTGGACATCTTGCTGAGCTACCGAAAGGGCCTGTTCGTGTACACGCCGCTGTGCGCACTGGCCCTGCTGGGTCTGCCGCCGATGTGGCGTCGATCGCACTTTTCGGCCCTTGGGTGGATGGCCTTCATGATGCTGCTCACCTATGTGTTGTCCAGTTGGTGGAACTGGTGGTACGGCGGCAGCTTCAGCGCACGGCCGTTCGTGGAATACCTGCCGCTGTTCGCCCTTCCGCTGGGGCTGGCGTTGCACGCGGCCCGACGTGCCCAGCGAACAGCGCTCCTGACGGCCATGGCGCTGCTCGTGCTGCTCTGCCAACTGCAGACCTACCAGGCCCGCTACTACCAGATCCACTACGAGGACATGGACCGGACGCGTTACTGGGACGTGTTCCTGCGGTTGGACAGGCTTCCGTGAACGGCTACAGCGGGTAGAAGAACGGGAGCAGGAGGGTGGCGAGCAACCAGAAGAGCAGGTGCAGCGGCGCACCCACCTTCAGGAAATCCGTGTACCGGTACCGGCCCGCGCTGTACACCATGGCGTTGGTCTGGTAGCCGATGGGGGTCATGAAGCTGGCGCTGGCGGCGAAGGCGACAGCCATGAGGAACGGTGTCGGACTGGAATCCATGCGCTCGGCGACCTGAACGGCGATGGGGGTGATGAGGGCTGCGGTGGCGGTATTGCTCATCAGTTCGGTGAGCAGGCTGGTGAAGAGGTACAGGCCGCTGAGGACGGCCACGGGCCCCAGGCCGCGCAGGAGGTCCACCACCGCACCGGCCAGCCGGGCATCCAGGCCGCTGGCGTGCATACCCACCCCCAGGCTGAAGGAGCCGGCCATCAGGAAGACGATCTTCCATTCGATGGCCTCATAGACGTCCTTCATGGACAGGCAGCGGGTGAGGACCACGAAGACCACCGCGGCCAGGGCGGCCACCATCACGGGCAGCACGTTCAGGCTGGCCAGCACGACCACGGAGGCCACGGCGGCGGAGACCAGGGCGAAGCGCCTGCGGTCGAAGGCGGCGATGCCTTCCTGCCGGGCCAGGATGGCGAACGGCGCATCGGGACCGCGCTGCAGGCGTTGCAGGGTGCCCACGTAGTGGCTGCGGACCTCGGCGAGGACCACATCACCGCTGCGCAGCACCACATCGTGCAGGCGGTCGTGCACCACCTCCTCGCGATGGCGCACGGCGAGGGGCACGGCGCGGTAGGCACGGATCAGGTCGGCCTCACGCAGGGTCTTGCCCTCCAACGGGCTGCTGGCGGTGATCACCAGCTCCACCAGCGTGGTGCCCCGGGCCCGAAGGTCATCGTCGGCCAGGCGCACGCTGGGCCGCACGCTCACCTGGGCACGGTCCTTCATGGCGCGGATCCGGGCCACATCACATCGCACCTTGAGCAGGTCGCCCGCTTCAAGGACCATGTCGCCGCTGGGCAGATTGAATCGTTGTTCACCGCGTTGGATGGCGATGATGTCCATCTCAAGGTCGCGGACCAACGGACTTTCCATGATGCGTTTACCCACACTGCTTCCACCGGAGAGGAGCTCCACCTCGGTGAGATATCCACCCATGCCGAACTGATCGCCCAGGTCATCACCCACCGGCCTGTCCCCGGGCAGCAGGTGTCGCCCGACCAGTACCATGTAACCCACTCCGGCCACCAGGAAGACGAGGCCCATGGGCGCCATCTGGAACATGCTGATGGACGGAGCCCCGAGCTTCTGCGCCAGGCCGCTGACCACGATGTTGGTGCTGGTGCCGATGAGCGTACAGGTGCCGCCCAGGATGGTGCCGAAGCTGAGGGGGATGAGCAGCTTGCCGGGGTGGATGCGGGCCGAACGGGCCATCTGCACCGCCACCGGAATGAAGACCGCGACGATGGGCGTATTGTTGATGAAGGCGGAAATGGCCCCGATGGAGAGCATGAACACGGCCAGACCACGAGCCTCCCCTTCCTTGAACAGCGGGCCGAGCCGGGGACCGATGGTGCTGAGCGCGCCGGTGCGCAGCAAGGCGGCGCTGAGCACGAACATGAACGCCACGGTGAGGGTGGCCGCATCGCTGAACCCCGCCACGGCCTCCTGCGGCGTGATGACCCCGGTGAGCGTGAGGACCAGCGCGATGAGGAGGGCCACCAGATCGATGCTCAGCTTCTCGGAGATGAACAGCACCAGCGCACCGATGACGGTGGCAAGGACGATCCATTCGGAAGGTGACATCGGCGAAAGTGGCCTGCGAAGTAAGTCAACCGGGGGCAGGAAGGATGAGCGGTCCGCAGCACGGTCGACGCGTTCCGCACCCGCATCCGGCCTGTCCGCATGAAGGCTGAAGCCGGTCGGCTCCCGGCCGGGCAACTTGGCGGCCCCAATCGCGCCTCCCATGCACCGGAACCTGATCCTTTCCACCGCCGTCTTCCTGCTCCTGGGCCACGGTCCGGTCAGCGCTCAAGGCTGCGTGGCCATCCGCAGCTTCACCAGTTGCAACCCCAACGCGTTCACCAACGGAGAACTGGTGGGAAAAGGCTGGCAGTTGAGCATGAACTACCGCTACTTCGAATCGTTCCGCCACTTCCAAGGAGACCATGAGGAGACTCAACGGCTGGTGATCGGCAACGAGGTATGGAACTACAGCACCCAGTTGAACCTGGGGCTCGTGTACAACCTGGACCGCAGGAACGGCCTGGTGTTCTCCCTGCCCTACAGCTACAATGTGCGCACCTCGGAATATGAGCACCGCACCACCGGCAACCCGTCGCTGCGCACACGGAAGAGCATGCGTAGCGCGGGTATCGGCGATATCCGGGTGAGCTACACCCGATGGTTATGGAACCCGGACAGCGCATCGAACGGCAACCTGCAGGTCGGCGTGGGGTTGAAGCTGCCCACGGGCAACTTCGCGTACCGCGACTTCTGGTACAATGTGGGGCCCGACACGCTGGGCGAGTACCGCCCGGTGGACCAGAGCATCCAGCCCGGCGATGGCGGCTTCGGATTCACGCTGGAACTGCAGGGGTACCGCAGGTTCTTCGGACCGGTCTACGGCTATATGAACGCGTTCTACCTATTCAATCCGATGGAGACGAACGGCACGCGCACCTACCGGGAGACGATCAGCCCGGTGCTGGCCAACGAGGACATCATGAGCGTGCCTGACCAGTACATGGCCCGGGCCGGTCTGAATTGGAACATCAGTCGCAAGCTCGGTCTCAACCTCTTCGCCGGCGGTCGCCTGGAAGGCATTCCGGTCGAGGATCTGATCGGGGGCAGTGGAGGCTTCCGGCGTCCGGGCTACGTCTTGAGCGCGGAACCCGGCCTCGACTGGATGCGGGGCCGCCATGATGTGAACATCAGCATTCCCTGGGCCGTCTATCGGAACAGGACGCAGAGCGTGACGGACAAGGAGATGGAGGCGCAGTTGGGCACCCCGCGGCACGGCGATGCCGCGTTCGCGGACTACACGATCAACCTGTCCTGGAGCGTGCGGTTCGGTGGTGGCGACGCACACTGAGGCATCACTGGAGATGCGTCACGTACCAAGGCACGGCGCGCTGAAGGCCGTCCTCGATGGCGTACCGCGGCTCATAACCCAGCACCTCCCGCGCGCGCCCCACATCCGCCAGTGAGGCCTTGACATCCCCGGGGCGGTCGGGACCGTGCTCCACCCGTACATGGGCCACCTCGGGGTCATACTCCTGCAATGCGGTCCGCAGCATGTTCACCAGCGTCAGCAGGTCGGTGCTGCGGCCGTAGGCGATGTTGAACACATCTCCAAAGGCCTCGGGCCGGGAGGTGGCCAGCGCGCACTGGACGGCGTGCACCGCATTGCCCACATAGGTGAAGTCACGGGTCTGGCGTCCGTCCCCGTTCAGCACGGGTGGTCGGTGTTGCAGGAACCGGTTGATGAAGCGCGGTATGGCCGCAGCGTACGGACCGTTCGGATCCTGGTGCTCACCGAACACATTGAAGAAACGGAGACCCACCGTCTGCAGTCCGAACAAACGGTGGTAGAGCCCGGCATACGCCTCATCCATGGCCTTGGTGACCGCATACGGGGAGAGCGGAACCCCTTCCTGGCCTTCCACTTTCGGCGAGGCGGGACTATCCCCATAGACGCTTGAACTGCTGGCATAGACCAACCGTCGCACTCCGTGATCGCGGCACGCCTCCAGAATATGCAGAAAGCCGGTGAGGTTGGCAGCCTCGCTGGCGAGCGGGTCGTCGATGCTGCGCGGCACCGAGCCCAACGCGGCCAGGTGCACGACACTTCCCGCCCTGGCGACCGCCTGCTTGCAGGCGTCCAGGTCACGGATGTCGGCCTCGAACATCTGGAACCCATGGCGTTGCTGCAAGGCAGCAATGTTGGCCCGGCGGCCGGTGATGAAGTTGTCGAGGCAGAGGACGGTTCGACCACCGTCAAGAAGGGTCCGGCAAACATGGCTGCCAATGAAGCCAGCCCCACCAGTGACCAGGATGGGCCGGTCCTCCATGCTCATGTGGCCAAAGCTACCGGCGGGCAGAGGTCGCTTGGACCGGAGGACGGAGGATTATGAACAGGCGCGGCCGGGATCAGGGGGTGAAGGGAGCGGCGGGGTGGACCAGTCCCACATATGCATGGCCATACATTCATTTATTCTTTTGATATTCTGCGACTTATTGACGAGGAGGCCTCGACCCATGGGAACAAAGCTCGATCCTGACCAGGATGTGCCCGAGCATGGCCTGTTATCCGATATGGTAGCTCCTGGGTTATTAAGAAGTTATAACGGGTCGAAGAGATCACGATCAACGACCATTGTTCACCATCGAACGGGATATA
>JADLBK010000075.1 GCA_020847755.1 Flavobacteriales bacterium
GCGCGAGAACAGGGCATGGCACGGATCGCCGATCCGCGCCAGCACACCTGGGCAATGCTCGGGGTCTTTGAACAATGCCGCTGGCGCGGATCCCGCTAATGCGGGACAGGTACTGCGATCCGTGCCTCCCACCTGATCACCACGTTGCCCCCCTTCGCGCGGGAGATCGACGTGCGGTGGCTGGTCAGGCCGTCCTCCCGTGCGCTGGGATGGACCGATCGTGAGGGCACATGAGGACGGGCTCGCGGAGCCACGCCTGACCCGTGCGCCAGGGCGGGGCGTGCTCTTCGAAGGCGGGCAACCCGACCCGGTGGACCACGTCAACCCGGTGCTGGCCCTGCCCTGGCCGGATGGACGACAACAGCCCACCAACCCCCCAAGCCCATGAAACCGCCCACCCTGGCCTATGCCCTGTTGTTCGCGGGGCCGCTGCTGGCCCAGTACCCCTTGGTGAACACCTCCCCCCAGACCATTTTCGTGCTGGGCAGCCTGGATTCCGGTACGCGATACATCGGGCCCTTCTCGCCCCCGGACAGCCTGCCGGGCACCCGCACCATCTACCACATGGACCTGACGGTGGACCGGGTGCTGAACTTTCCGGCGCCACCCCCCGGCATGCGTTGGGCGAACATGGGGTACATCACCGAGGCCTTGTTCGATACGGACCCGTCCACGGTGGAGTTCACCATGGTGGCCATGCCCAGCGGCGGTCCGGGCAACTTCGCATCGTTCGTGTTCCGGGAGGATGGAACGACCCTGTTCAGCCAGAACCCGGGCAGCCTCACCAACGGCCCCTTGTTCTTGGACTCGTACGGACCCATCTTCATGACGGCCCAAGGCACCTTCATGACAGTGCACACCTACGGGGTGAACCTCGGCCCGGTGAACATCTACCAACTGCCGGGCACACTGCCCTGCATGGACTGTCATGGTGCACCGGCCTCTGAAGGGCTGGCCTTGAGCGATGGCGCGGTCCAGAGCGACATGGCCTCCGGCATGACCCTGCTGCCGAACCCGGCCCACCAGGAGGTGTGGGTGCGGTTTGAACGCGACGACCGGCGGGCGGATGCCATCGTGCTGTGGGACGCATCGGGGCGTGAAGTGCTTCGCACGGCGGCGGCCCCAGGGCCGGTGACGCGGATCGCGGTGGGGCATCTGGCGAACGGTCGGTACACGGTGTCGGCCCTCCGCGATGGAGGCCACCGGGGTTCGTTGCCGCTGGTCGTGGCGCATTGAACGGGTTGCCCCCCTTCGCGCGGGACGCTAAGCTTGCGGATCCCTTCTGCGGTCCACCTTCACGAGGGATGACAGATCCCCAGAGCGGCCTGAGCGGGTCTGCAGGTGGGTCAGGCCCTTGAACGAGGTGCCTGCCGGTCTCCCTCGGTCGACGACGCCTTGCCGCCATCGGCAGAGGCGGCTCCTGCGGCAGCTCGGCGAAGGCGAGCAACGGGCCACCACGACCTGTCTGTTCCGAGGGTGGACCCGGACCATGTTCTCCGAGCGGACGATACCGGACAGCAATGGGCGAGGTCACGGACTTCGCGAGCCGCGTTGGTGGCTGGCCGACACGCATCCTCCGCACACGTCGCCCCGCGCGGACCCCGGGCGCGGGAAGAGGCGCGCGATCCCGGCCCTGTCGGGGCCGGCGTTCCCCGGTTAGCTTCACCGCGGATCATCCGCCCCCCATGCGCCCACACCACCTGCTTCTGCTGATCGCCGTGTTCGCTGGCTGTGAACGCCCCGCCGGGCCGGACCGCCCCTGGGGGGATCGCCTCGCCGAGGCGCGCACGCCCGATGCGCGGGTGCAGCTGCTGGTCGCCACGGCGGAGCCGCTGTGGGCGGGCTCGCCCGACTCCGCTGCCGCCTTGCTCGAACGGGCGGATGCCGAACCCCGGAACGCGCTGGGCCGACCCACCCTGCGCAAGCTGATCGCCGCGCGGTCCACCTGGGTCCGGCGGACCAAGGACAGCACCGCCGTACGCTACGGGCACGCGTTCCTCGATGGTGTGGCCACCGGCGACACCCTGATCCGGGCCCTGGCGCTGCGCATGCTGGCGCAGGCCTATGGCGTGCGCGGTCTGGAGCGGCCCGCGGACAGCCTGCTGGCCCTGGCGATCGACCTGGCCGAGGCGAGCAAGGACAGCCTGGCGATCGTGGACAGTTACGCCGACCGCATGCGCACGGCCACCGCGGTCGGGCGACCGGACCTGTCCCTGGAGCTGTCGCGGCGCATCACCCGGCCCTACCGGACCACCCCGGACAGCTCGGCGCGCTGCACCTTCCTGGTGAACCGCGCGAACGCCTATGCGCAATTGGCCAAGCTGGACAGCGCGCTGGCCGACCTGCAGGAGGCCCGGGACATCAGCGCCGCCATCGGGGATTCCACCATCCTGGCCAGCAGCTGTGCCATGCTGGGCGCCTACCAGACCTTCATGGGGCAGGTGGACAAGGCCGCGAAGAACCTGCTCGACGCCTATCGGATCGCGGAAGCCCAGCGCAACCCCCGGCTCATTGCGGCCAGCGCGTTCAACCTGGCCCTGGTGTACAAGCAGCTCAGGCAGTATCCGGCGGCTTACCCGCTGGTGCTGCGGGCCTGGCAGGTGGCCGACTCCATCGGCATGCACGACCTGGCCGCGATCGCCTACGGCGCCCGGGCCGTGCTCTGGGGCGAGGCCGATAGTGTGCAGGCGCTCGTCTTCGGCCTGCCCGAAGGGCGGCGGTACGACACGGCCCTGGTGGTGCTGAAGGATGCACTGCGCAAGGTGGAAGCCTTGGGCAACCTGCAATGGGTGGGTGTCTTCGAGGCCACCATCGGCGAAGTGCTCGTGTCCAAGCACCGGCCCGACGAGGCGGAGCCGCACGCGGTGCGGGCCCGGGAGGTCACCGCGGCCATCGGCGACCAGCACATGCTCGCCATCGCCGAGCACACCCTGGCCGCCATCGCCTTTGAGCGCCGCCGGTGGAAGCAGGCCCTGGAGCATTACGAGCGCGCCCTGGGGATCGACCGCGCGTTGGGCATGAAGGAGAACGCCGTGCACGTGCTGGACCGCAAGAGCCGTGTGCTCGAGCAGCTCGGGCGCACCAACGAGGCGCTGGCGGACGGGCGGGAGGCCATGGAGCTGCAGAAGAGCTATCTGAACGAGGGCAACCTGATCGCGGTGGCGCGCTTTGAGGAGCAGGCGGCGGCGGCCCGCCAGCAGCTTGCCGACAGCCTGCGGGCCCGGCAACGGCTGCTCGCCGAACGCGATCAGCGCACCATCGCCGAGCTGAGCGCCTCGCGCAACCGCACGGCCGCCTGGGGGATCGGTGGCTTCGCCGTGCTCGCGCTGGGCGGCGGCGCCTTCGCCTGGCGCACGCAGCGCCGACGCAGGGATGCCGAGACCGCATCGGCCCTTGCCCAGGCCAATGAGCGCACGGCCGAGGAACGGCGCAAGGCCGCCGAATTCCAGAACGCCGCCCTGCGCGCCCGGATGGACGAGCACTTCATCAGCAACACGCTGAACGCGGTGAACGCCCACCTGTACACCGACGACCCCGATGCCGCCAGCACGCTGCTGCAGCGCTTCGCCCAGTGGATCCGCACCATGCTGGAGACCAGCCAGCACGCCACGATCCCCCTGAAGGACGACCTGGAGGCCCTGCGCACCTACCTGGAGCTGCAGCGCTCGCGGCTGGATGGCCGCTTCGACTTCGCCGTGGAGGTGGACCCCGCGATCGACACCGCCCGGGTGAACGTGCCCCCGCTGGTGGTGCAGCCCCTGCTGGAGAACGCCATCGAGCACGGCGTGGGCCCGCTGAAGGAGGGCGGCCGCATCACCCTGGCCGCAGGCCTGCGCAACGGCTCGCTGCTGCTGAGCGTGGAGGACAACGGGGTGGGCCGCGGCCCGGCGGATGAACAGCCGGAACGGGCGCGCAGGAAGACCTCGCTCAGCACGCGCATCATCCGCGACCAGCTGGAGCTGCTGCGCCAGCGCACGGGCCGTGCGGCCGAGCTGCGCACCATCGACCTGCCGCGGGGCACACGCGTGGAGGTGCTCTTGCCGGTCTA
>JADLBK010000076.1 GCA_020847755.1 Flavobacteriales bacterium
AGGAACTGCCGATAGACCTGATGCAACGCCTGCTGGGCGAGCACGGCCCCGTGCTGTGGCGCAAGGCCAACGGCATCGACGACAGCCCCGTGATCGCCTGGCACGAGCGCAAGAGCATCAGCACGGAGCGCACCTTTGAGCGCGATACCATCGATGTGGTGAAGCTGAAGGGCCTGCTCACCGCCATGGCCGAGAGCCTCGCCTTCCAACTGCGCAAGGGGCAGAAGCTCACCAGCTGCGTGGCCGTGAAGGTGCGCTACGCCGACTTCGAGACGCACACGCAGCAGCAGCGCATCGGCTACACGGCCTGCGACCACATCATCCTGCCCGTCATCCACGAGCTCTTCCGCAAGTTGTACGACCGCCGCCAGCGCATCCGCCTGATCGGTGTGCGCTTCTCGCACCTGGTGGGCGGCGGCCACCAGATGGATGCCTTCACCGACACGCAGGAGGCCATGAACCTGTACCAGGCCATGGACAAGGTGCGCAAGCGCTTCGGCGATCGTATGGTGATGCGCGCCAGCGGCATGGATGCGCGGAGCATCGGGAGGATGGACAACCCCTTCGACGGGCAGGCGCCGGTGCTGCTGGCGAATAGGAGGACGTGAGTGAATTGCTAATTCTTAATTGCGAACTGTAAAATGCCTTTCGGGGCGTGCCCCCTTCTCCCCACCGGCCTGCGCACGGGTCGGGTGCTCCGCTGTAGCTGCTTCGGCACGGCCTGCGCCCACGGCGCTCCGGGGTCTGCTCCTGCGTCGCAGCCTCCTCGCCGCACGTGGCCGCACGGCCGCTCCATCAGCAGGCTGCCGCTACGCCCCCTCACGCGGCGTGGGTCAATACTTCTTCTTGACACATTAACACCGTTAACTACATTTGCCGCGCCATGGGAATAACTGCACGCAAGGCCAAGGAGAAGGAAGCTCTGACGCGAGCCATCCTCGATGCGGCACGCGAACTCTTTTTGGAGCAGGGCTACGACCGCACCAGCATGCGCATGATCGCGCAGCGCATCGCGTACAGCCCCACCACCATCTACATCTATTTCAAGGACAAGGACGCGATCTTCCACGCGCTGCACACCGAGGCGTTCCAGCTGCTGGGTGGCCGTATGGCGCCGCTCGCCCACGTGGCCGACCCCATGGAACGGCTCACCGCCATGGGCCGCGTCTACCTGGAGTTCGCCGAGCAGAACCCGGGGCTGTACGACCTCATGTTCATCATGAAGGCGCCCGTGCAATCGCTGGAGGAAAAACACCACCTGTGGGAGGAGGGCGATCGCGTGTTCCAGGTGCTGAAGGCCACCGTGGAAGAGGCCATGAAGAAGAAGCTGCTGCGCAAGAGCGATGTGGAGATCACCAGCTTCCTGGTCTGGAGCACCGTGCATGGCAGGGCCGCCCTGCTGGTGCGCGATCGCTGCTTCAAGGTGATCGACGAGGCCAAGCACGACACGCTGGTGGCCGACAGCCTCGCCATTTTCACCAACTGGCTGAAATGCTTGCGACCCTGACCCCATGAACGCACACGGTCCGCATTTTTTTTGCCCGATGGTTAACGGTGTAAATAGACTGAACGATGTTCATTGAAATGCTCTTCGAGATGCAGAGAGGAGGTGACGAAGTGAGGAGGAAAAGAAGTACGCTGCTGGCTATACCCGGTAGTTCGTCCTCCTCGCATCCTCTCTTCTTCACATTCCCTCCTCTTCTCTTCCTCACTGCATTCACCGCCCACGCCCAGGCCCCATTGGACGCCTACATCGCGCAGGGCCTCACCCAGAACGTGGTGCTGCAACAGAAGCACATCGGCTTGGAACAGGCCATGCAGGATCTGAAGTCAGCACAGTCGCTGTTCATGCCGTCGCTGAACCTGAACGCGAGCTACATCAGCGGCGAAGGCGGTCGCTACTTCGACTTTCCGGTGGGCGACCTCGTGAATCCGGTGTACCGCACGCTGAACCAGTTCATCGGACAGAACGCATTCCCGGAGGTGGAGAACGTGCAGGCCTACCTGAACCCGAAGAACTACTACGATGCCCACGTGCGCGCCAGCATGCCGCTGTTGAACACGGATATCGTGCACAACCAGCGGATCCAGCAGCACGCAGTACACCTGAAGGAGTACGAGGTGGCGATCTACCAGCGCGAGTTGGTGAAGGACATCAAGGTGGCCTACTTCAACGTGTTGATGGCCGGTGAAGCCGTGCGCAGCTACACCAGCGCGCTGCAACTGCTGGAGCGCAACGTGGAGGTGACACGCTCGCTGCAACGCCACGGTGCGGGCGTACCCGCACAGGTGCTGCGCGCGCAGGCTGAACGCGAGCACATCACCGCGCAGCTGGCACAGGCCACCAACCAGCACGCCAACGCCAAGCGGTGGTTCAACTTCCTGCTGAACACGGACCTCGAAGCGCCGGTGGATGAAGACTTCGACGTGTCCGCAGCACTGGCCGATACCGCGCGCATGGCGGACCTGGACATCGGCCGCCGGGAGGAACTGCAGGCCCTGCGCACCGCCGTGGGCCTGCGCGATGCACAGACCAAGTTGACCAACAACTATTGGGTGCCGAAGCTCAGCACCTTCATCGACATCGGTTACCAAGGCATGGATTGGACGGTGGACGAGTACGCCGACTACTACCTCTTCGGGGTGCAGTTGGATGTGCCGTTGTTCAACGGAGGCCGCAACCGCTTCGCGAAGAACCGGGCCACGCTGGAGCGCGACATCGCCGCGTTGAGCGAGCGCAACTCCACGCAACAACTACTGCTGGGCGCCACGCAGGCCCACACCGAACTGGCCACCGCGCAGGCCGTGCTGCGCAGCGCCACCGCCCGCCACACCAGCGCCACCAGCTACTTCAACCTGATCGAGAAGGGCTTCAACGAAGGCGCCAACACGCAGGTCGAATACCTCGATGCCCGCAACCAACTGACCGGCGCCGATGTGCAGCTCGCCGTGGCTCGCACCACCGTGCTGCAACGCTTGGCCGAGATGGAAAGGCAGAACGCTTCATACCCGCTGAAATGATGAGTACGATGATGAATACATGTGATGAGGTGAAGAAGGGAGGATGTGAGGAAGCGCCGAAGGGAGGATGGCATGGGACCATCAGCTTCTCTTTCCCACGTTCCCTCCTATTCACCCCTTCTCTTCCTCTCTCCTTCTCCTCTTCTCCTCTTCTCTTCTTCACCTCTTCTCATCTTCTCTTCCTTACCCTCCTTTCCTCCCTCACCCTGCTCTCCTCCTGCACCTCCGCTGATGCCACCACGGAGACCACCGAAAGCGCGGCCACGCCCGTGACGGTGATGCAGGTACGCCCGTCGTACACGGCGGCGACGATAAGCGTGCCGGGTCTGTTCACCACCGATGATGAGACGGCCCTGAGCTTCCTGAGCGGCGGGATCGTGCACAGCGTGCTGGTGAAGGAGGGCGAAGCGGTGAAGGTCGGTCAGTTGTTGGCGACGTTGGAGCCGACGAGCATCGATGCGCAGGTGCAGCAGGCACAACTGGCCTACGAGAAGGCCGAACGCGACCTGCAACGCGCCGAGGCATTATACCGGGACAGCGTGATCAGCTTGGAGACGGTGCAGAACGCACGCACCGGCATGGGCGTGGCACAGCAGCAGTTGACCGCCGCGCAGTACGGTCGCCGCCATGCGGAGATCCGTGCCGCGGGCGATGGCTACGTATTGCGGAAGTTCGTGAACGAGGGTCAGCTGGTGGGTGCGGGCAGTCCGGTGTTGATGGTGAACGGCGCGGGCCGTGGCGCGTGGCTGTTGAAGGCCGGATTGAGCGACAAGGATTGGGCACAGGTACAGGTGGGCGACAGTGCCACGATACACGCCGATGCCTTTCCGGGCCAGCCGATGCGGGCCGTGGTGAGCAGCAAGAGCGCGGGAGCCGACCAGCGTACGGGGACCTTCCTGGTGGAGTTGCGGATCATCGATCCGCAGCTTGGCCTTGCTAGCGGGCTGTACGGCAAGGCGGCGATCCGCACAAGGGGCCGGGCCGATGCGATCGCGATCCCGTACGAGGCATTGCTGGACGGCGATGCGGACCACGGCCATGTGTTCGTGGCGGGTGCCGATAGCAAGGCGCACAAGCAAGCGGTGACGGTGCATGGCATCACGAACACGCATGTGCTGGTGAGCGGCCTGGATACCACGGCACGGTTGATCGTGAAGGGCGGGCCGTATCTGACGGAGGGGAGCACGGTGGTGGTTCGGTAGATCTTATCACGGAAGGACGGAGGACAAGGGGAAATGCAAGCACGACCCATGGGTGAATGGCGACAGGTCATTGGTGAATGGGGAACCGGAGAAGCGGGTGGTTGTGGCAGCGCCCCGGTAGGTAGGCCTGCGCCGGTGGACCTGATGGATGCGCGTGAGGGGGCGGAGCGGCAGCTTGCCGAAGCAACGGCCCAGCAGCCACGAGCAGCGAGGAGGCTGCGAGGAACGAGCAGACCCCGGAGCGCCGTGGGTGCAGGCCGGTGCGAGGCAACTACAGCGGAGCACCCGACCCGTGGGTGGGCAGTGTGCGCAGGGAAGGGACACGCCCTACTGAAGAATGAAAAATGTGGAATGATCAATGTAGAATGAAAAATGTAGAATGATGAATGCAGAACGTCGAATGACGTGCCCCCGTAGCTTCGACCCAATGGGTCGACCGGAACATAAAACGAGCGACCGCAGCAAGGCCAATGAGCGCACCTCCGTGCCTCTGTGGTGAAGCAACACGAAGCAACTATCCGACCCCATGTGGATCACCCGATACGCCGTCAAGAACAGTCCCTTCACGCTCGTCATCTTCCT
>JADLBK010000077.1 GCA_020847755.1 Flavobacteriales bacterium
ACATTGTTCTACCCTTGCCCTACCGCTTGGGCCCGGCACAGGTCATCGCACCATGCCTTTCAGGTCGTCCAGCGTATTCGCATCCGCTGCCTTCTTGTCCTTCCGCCATCGAGCGATGCGCGGGAATCGGACGGCCACCCCGCTCTTGTGCCGCGTGCTGGAGCTGATACCCTCGAAGGCGATCTCGAAGACGAGCTCGGCCTTCACCTGCCGCACAGGACCAAAGCGCTCCAACGTGTTCTTCTTCACGAAGGCGTCCACCTCCAGCATCTCCGCATCGGTGAGGCCGCTGTAGGCCTTGGCGAAGGTCACCAGCTGCCCCGCGTGCCAGAGCCCGAAGGTGTGGTCGGTGTACAGGTCGGCGCGGCGGCCGTGGCCCTGCATACTGAAGGTGAGCACGGCATCGATGCTCAGCGGGTCCAACTTCCACTTCCACCAATCGCCTCGGCGGCGCCCCACCTCGTAGGTGCTACACAGCCGCTTCAGCATGAGGCCCTCGATGCTGGCGGTGCGGGCATGCTCACGGTGCGTCACGATGTCCTCCCAGGTGGTGAAGGGCAGGGTGGGCGAGAGGGTGAGCATCGGGTGCTGCGCGGAGGCCACGATGCCCTCCAGCAGTTCGCGCCGTTCGGTCAAGGGCCGCTGGCGGATGTCCGCGCCGGCATGCTCCATCAGGTCGTAGGCCATGAAGACCACGGGCACGTCGGCCAGCAGTTTCTTCCCCACGCTCTTGCGACCGATGCGTTTCTGCAATTCGGCGAAGGGTAGGGGAGCGCCGTCCTTCCAAGCGAGGATCTCCCCGTCCAGCACGGTGCCGTGCGGCAGTACCTCGCGCAGGGCCTCCAGCTCCGGGTACTTGTCGGTGACCAGCTCCTCGCCGCGGCTCCAGACGTAATGCTTGCCGCCGCGCACGATCAGCTGTCCGCGGATGCCGTCCCACTTGTGCTCGGCCTGCCATTCGCGCGGATCGCCCAGCGGCAGGAGGTCCTGCAGTCCGGCACCGGCGGCCGTGCCTTCGGGTCCTTCGATGCCGTAGGCCAGGTAGAAGGGGTAGGGGCGGCTGTGGTCGTCGCCGTCGTTGGCAACGAGCACCAGGTCGTGGAACGTGGTGTGGTGCGGGCTCCAATCGCCCATGAGCCGGTGCGCCAGGGTGTCCTCGTCCACACCGGTGGCCTTGCTCAGGCCCTTCACCATCACCTTCTGGCTCACACCGATGCGGAAGCCTCCGGTGATGATCTTGTTGAACACGAACAGCTCCATACCTTCCAGTCCGGCCCATGCTGCCTTCACTCGCGCTGCCTTCTCTGTTTCGGACAGATCCTTAAGCTCTTCCACATAGCACACCCACTCGGTGAGGCTCTTCACTATACGCTGCTCCAGCTTCGCGATGTGCGTCACGGTCTCTGCGAAGTCGCCCACCACGTGGTAGCTGGCCTCGAACAGCCAGTCAGGAATGCCGCTTACCTCCGCAGCCCACTGGCGCAGTTGCGTGCTGGTCACCGGTCGCTTGGGGCGTCGCCCGCTGAGCAGCGCGATCACCCACAGCTTGTCGGCATCGTCCGCAGTGCGGAAATACGCGGCCAATGCGTCCACCTTGGCCGTGGTGGACGTGGTGGCGTCCAACGCGTCGAACAACTGGGCCTCCCGGTTCATGACGCCTCTTTTTCGGGTCGACCCTCCCGGCTCAAGGCCGGGATGACAGGGTCGACGCTACGGGTGCCTTCCGTACCGTCGGCACCTGCCTCTCCTGCGAATTCCGTTGTCTCTGCCGCTGCGTCCATCCCCACGCTGCGCAGGTACTGGCTGAACAGGTCCGTGTACCCGTGGGTGGCGATGACGCGTTCGGCACCGCTCTCCTTCACCGCCAGCAGCAACGCGTCCCAGTCGGCGTGGTCGCTGAGGACAAAGCCCTTGTCGATGCTGCTGCGGCGCCGCCAGCCGCGCAACTGCATCCACCCGCTGGCCATCGCCGTGCTGAAGGGCTTCAACCGGTTGGTCCACGGGGTGTCCAAGGCCGAACCGGGCGTGATCACCAGCGCGTTGCGGAAGCGCTCCTTCGGTGTGTCCTTCGTGATGTGCTCCCAGGGCGGCAGCTCCAACCCGCAGTCCTGCAGCACGGTGTTCATGTTGGCCACCGCGCCATGGACCAAGATCGGCCCGATGCTGCGGTCCACGCCGGTCATCACGCGTTGCGCCTTGCCGAGACTGTAGGCACTGATCACCGAGCACACGCCATTGGCTGCGTTACCACGCCACCACGCGTTGATCTCGTTGAAGATCACTTCCGGTTCCTTCCACCTGTAAATGGGCAGCCCGAAGGTGCATTCGGTGATGAGCGTGTGGCAGCGCACGGGCTCGAAGGCGTCGCTGATGCCGTCCGCATGGCGCTTGTGGTCGCCGGTGGCCACCCACACCTCGCCCTTGTATTCCACCCGCACCTGCATGCTGCCGGGGATGTGGCCGGCCGGGTGCAGGGAGAACTTCACGCCATTGATGGTGCCCGTCTGGCCGGGTTGCAGCGTGTCGATGCGCAGGTCATCGCCCAGGCGGGCGTGCATAAGGGCCTTGGTGATGGGGGAGGCGAGGTAGTGCCTGCTGCCGCTACGCGCATGGTCGCTGTGGGCGTGGGTGATGATGGCCCGGTCCACCGGCCGCCAGGGGTCTATGTGGACATCGGCCTGCTCGCACCGGATCCCTGAGGGAGAGAAGGACAACAATGGCGTCGAAGCCATGGTCACAAGGTATCGGGCTGAACTGCGGGTTCAGCGACCTGAACGCCGACGATCACGTACTTTTCGGATCATGCCCGCCGCGAACGAACGTGTTTGCTTGGAATGTGGGGAGCGCATCGTTGGGCGCTTGGACAAGCGCTTCTGCTCCGATGCCTGCCGGAATCAGTATCACTACCAAGCCAACAACGCCCCGATCAATTATGTGCGCAACGTGGTGAATGCCTTGAAGCGTAACCGGCGGGTGTTGAGCGAGTTGAACACGGGACCCGAAGGAAAGACGCGGGTCCACCGCGACAAGCTCATCGAGCGTGGCTTCAACTTCATGTACCACACCAACGTGCACCGCACGAAAGCCGGGAACACCTACGTGTTCTGCTTTGAGCAGGGCTACCTCGACCTTGGTGAGAACTGGTTCATGCTCGTCCGGAGGGACGAGTACCTGGCGCGCTCCGGTGACCTGGGGACCTAGCTCGCCGCCCAGATCATCAGTACGATGCCGGCGAGGATCATCAAGGCCAATACGACAGGCCCGCCGATCTCGTTCTGCTCCGCCTCTTCAGGGAAATGCCCTTCGTGATGATGGTCGCTCATGGTATGGCTGATGCGGCAAATATAGGTTAGGCCGGGTGTCGGCGATGAAGCCAGGGCGCGGACCGATCCCGCATCGACCGGGCATTCTGCTGACCACCCCGATATGCGCGGTCTGCGTTCTGCTGTTCCTCGACCGGGTGGGTCGACCGAACAGCGCACCCGATCAAGGGCCGGGCAGAAGACCTCGAAGGCAGGGCACCGTGCAACGGTCATGTCCTGGACATGCCGCAACGAACACCTGGCGGTGCGCTGCCTGCGGCGCCGCGCCCAAGGACCTTGACCTCAGTTGAGGCTGAAGGTGGGCTGACGCAGGACCATCCGCGCGATGACGGCGCTTTCGTTGCGGCGCATGCGGGACACCAGCGCCAGCACCTGTTCATCCAGCTCGCGGTCGGTGAGCTTGGTGAGGTCCTTGTAGACCGGCAGGCTGCTGCGGCTCTTGAGGATCAACGCTATTTTATAAGCGCGTGACATGGGTTCCGTCAGCAAGACGCAGGTCCCATAACGAGGGATGCCTCCTCGAGGCCTGAAAAATGTGCCGTTCGACGAACGGTGGCGCACGCCCAACCATCGGCAACAAGGAACCCATTGAGCGCAAGGGGGTTGACGGGTCGTGGTCTGGATGGTTCCCGGGTGGCAAGTTGCACGGGCCCTGAAAACGGGGGCCGGTGAGCGGACCGACGCCGATCGCCAGGTCGCACGAGAAGCGGGTGGGCACTGGCCTGTCATCGCCCTTCAAGCCTATGCGGGATCGGGTCAGGCCGGGTCCGAAAAAGCCCCGGCGACTTCGTCGCCAGGGCTTGGTCTGGTCGGGGTGAGTGGATTCGAACCACCGGCCTCTACGTCCCGAACGTAGCGCTCTAACCGGGCTGAGCTACACCCCGTAGCTCCATGTTCCGGGAGGGGCCCCGGTCGATGAGGGCGGCAAATATAGGCGGCGGCAGGTCAGGCGTCGAACTTGTAGCCGATGCCTTTGATCGTGCGGATGCGATCCTCGCCGATCTTCTCGCGCAGCTTGCGGATGTGCACATCGATCGTCCTGTCCCCGACGAACAGCTCGGTCCCCCAGATGTGCGCATAGATCTCCTCCCGCTTGAACACCTTGCCCGGCTTGCTCATCAGCAGCACCAACAGCTCGAACTCCTTCTTGGGCAGCTGCAGCTCTTCGGTGCCTTTGAAGACCAGCACCTTCTCCAGATCGACCCGGATGCCGTTGGCTTCGAGCATCTGCCCCTCGTTGCGATCGCCCGGGCTGCGCTTCAGCAGGGCCTTCACCTTGCTGACGAACACCTTCGGGCGCACCGGCTTTGTGATGTAGTCGTCCGCACCGGCCTCGAACCCTGCGATCTGGCTGTAGTCCTCGCCGCGGGCGGTGAGGAAGGTGATCAGCGCGTGCTTCATGTCCGGCATCTGGCGCAGTTGGTTGCACACCTCCACGCCGTCCATACCGGGCATCATGATGTCCAGCACCACCAGGTCCGGCCGCTCGGCCTTGGCGATACGCAACGCGTCCTTGCCGTTCTGCGCGGTGGCCACCCGATAGCCTTCGCGCTCCAGGTTGTACCGGAGCAGCTCCAGGATGTCCGGTTCATCGTCCACCAGAAGCACCTTGGGTGCAAGGGTTCCCGCCATGTTCACGTTGGTCGGCTGCAAAGCAAGGAGGGCTATGGGGGTGTGACGTTAAGGACCTGTCAAAATTAGGTTAAGGTCCTCCAGCCGGTGGGAAGTCCCCATGGACACGGTCGTTCTATCTTCGCCGCCCGATGGCGTCGCTGTCGCCGGTGGCGCACGGCAAGAGCGCGGGAGTAGCTCAGTTGGTAGAGCATCAGCTTCCCAAGCTGAGGGTCGCGGGTTCGAATCCCGTTTCCCGCTCGAAAAGAGGTCCGGCCATGCGCCGGACCTCTTCGTTGTGGCCAACGCGCCGCGGCCGATATTTGGCGCCCCATGACCCGGATCCGTCCACGCTCGATGCCCGCCCTGCGTGTGGCCGAGCTCTTCGCTGGGGTGGGCGGATTCCGATTGGGATTGGAGCAGGCCGGTGGCTACCAGGTGGTGTACAGCAACCAGTGGGAGCCCGGACGCAGGAAACAGCACGCCTCGGCCATTTATGTGCAGCGGTTCGGCGCGGACCATCACGACAACCGGGACATCGCCTCGGTGCCGGTGGAGGAAGTCCCCGACCATGACGTGCTCGTGGGCGGCTTCCCCTGCCAGGACTACTCGGTGGCCAGCACCCTTCGCAACGCCCGCGGCCTGGTGGGACGCAAAGGGGTCCTGTGGTGGCAGATCCATCGCCTGCTGCGTGATCATCCGCATCCGCCGGCCCATCTCGTCCTGGAGAACGTGGACCGGCTGCTGAGCTCTCCGGCCGGACAACGCGGACGTGACCTGGCCGTGATGCTGAGCTCCCTCTGGGGGCTGGGATATGCGGTGGAGTGGCGGGTGATCAACGCGGCGGACTATGGCATGCCCCAGCGACGGAGGCGGATGTTCCTGGTGGGTCATCGCATCGAGCGGATGAGCGGAATGACAGCCGAGTTGCTGCAGGACCACGGGGTGCTGGCCGGAGCGTTCCCGTTCGCGGTGAAGCGTCAAGGCCCTTCCATTCAGTTGGAGGCGGATCTCCGGAAGCTGTCCGACCGGTTCAACCGTGACGGGCGCAGATCGCCTTTCGGAAATGCCGGTGTGATGGTGAACGGCCTGGTGCTGACCCGGGATGTAAGCCCGGTGCACACTGGACCGGCCACTACGTTGGGGGACATCCTTCAACCGGAGAAGGACGTGCCGGCCGCCTTTCGGATCCCACGCGGTGAACTGAAACGCTGGCGATACCTCAAAGGAGCCAAACGCGAGGCCCGGAAAGTGTCGCGCAACGGGTTCGCCTATCACTATAGCGAAGGCGCCATGGCGTTCCCCGACCCTTTGGACAAGCCCGGCCGTACCGTGGTCACCGGCGAAGGCGGCAAAGCGCCATCGCGGTTCAAGCACGTCGTGTCGGTGGACGGGAAGCGCTTCCGCCGGTTGACCCCGATCGAACTGGAGCGGTTGAACATGTTCCCGGACGACCATACGGCCGGGTCACCGGACACCTGGCGGGCCTTCTTCATGGGCAACGCCCTGGTGGTGGGCATCGTCGAGCGCATCGGCCGGGCGTTAACGGTATTTCACGACCACGGCGAACGATGAGCCACCGGACCACGTTGTTCCGGGCGATGCGAGCCTCGATCACACTGGCGTTCGCCCTGGTCGGCATCTGCGCCTGCCGGGGAGGAGCGCGACCCACCGACCACCACGCCATGCCGACCGACCTGGACCCCTCATCCCACACAACGATCACGGACACCGCCATCTTCGGCGCCGGTTGTTTCTGGTGCGTGGAAGCCGTGTTCATCGAGCTGGATGGCGTGCTCGAAGTGACCAGTGGCTACGCCGGAGGACACGTCAAGAACCCGAGCTACAAAGAGGTGTGCGCCGGCACCACCGGCCACGCCGAGGTCGCCCGCATCATTTACGACCCGGCACGGATCACGTTCGACGAGCTGCTGGAGGTGTTCTGGCAAACGCACGATCCGACGACCCTGAACCGCCAGGGCGCCGACATCGGCACTCAGTACCGGTCCGCGGTGTTCACCACCTCCGTCGCACAGCGCGAACTGGCTGAGGCCTACAAGGCCAAGCTGAACGCCAGTGGTGCGTTCCCGGCCCCCATCGTCACGGAGATCACGGCGCTCACGACCTTTTACCCGGCCGAGGACCACCATCAGAACTACTACGCCCAGAACGGCGAGCAGGGCTATTGCCAGCTGGTGATCCGCCCCAAGCTGGAGAAGTTCCGCAAGGTGTTCGCCGAGAAGCTCAAACCCTGACGGGCTACCTTGCGGCCATGCGCCGTTCATTCCCTCTGGCCCTTGTGAGCTGGCTCTTGCTTTCCGGGGTGGCCCAGGCCCAGAACCTGGTCCCGAACGGTGGTTTTGAGTCCGTGAAAGGCAGGGTGTCCGCTGTGGACCAGATCGGCCGGGCGGCGGGTTGGGGCGCGGTCACCCTGGGTTTCGCGGACCTCTTCACCCGCGACGCGGGCCATCCGGACGTGGTGGTGCCAGGGAACCTGTACGGCAGCATCGAGCCGGTGGAGGGGGACCGCTACGCTGGTCTTTTCGCCTGGAAGGACGACGGCCGCTTCACTGCCCATGACGAAGGGCGGCAGGACCCCTTCGCCCCCGGATGGAACGTGTATGCCGAGTACATCCAGATCGAGCTGAGGCGCCCCTTGACCGAAGGGGAACAGGTGCGCGTTCGGTTCATGGCGGCACTGGCCCCCATGAGCGACCGGGCGGTGAGCGGGCTTGGGGCGTACTGCTCGCCAGTGGCGCTGCATGGTGATCATCGCCGCTTCCTGCAGGAGAAAGCCCAAGTGGCCTCAGCCACGGTTCTGGACCAGCGTGGCGCATGGGTGGAGGTGAGCGGTACGTTCGAGGCGGACGGTGGTGAGCGCCATCTGGTGATCGGCACCTTTCCCTACGTGGGCTTCGAGGCGGCCCGTCTGGTGGACGGACCGGACAACAAGTACGCCTATTACTACATCGACGCGGTGAGCGTGGAGCCGGTCATCAACTGACCATTGTTGGTCCCCATTTGAACCGACCGGTTACATTTGCGGCGCTGGAACGCCTCACTAGGGGCTTTGCCAAGCGCACCAATCCGAACACCATGAAGTTGCACTACTCCATGTTCCTGGCCCCGGCCCTGCTGTCGTTGCAGGCGGCGGCCCAGACCGCTCCGAACCTGGTGAAGAACCCGGGCTTCGAAGAAACGACCGGGACGGTGAAGACCTGGGACCAGCTCCATCTGGCCGCTGGTTGGACGAACGCCAACGCCGGTTCCGCCGACCTCTTCAACAAGGACGCCTGCTACGTGGGCGTTCCCGACAACGACCTGGGAAGCACCGGGGCGTTCGAGGGCGAACGCTATGCCGGATTCGTGGCCTACAAGGACGACCAGCGCCGCAATTGGAAGCGTGTGATGGACCACAATGAAGGTCCCTTCCGCCCGGCCTATCAGAACTATAGCGAATACCTGCAGCAGGAACTGACCAGCCCGCTGACGGCCGGCCAGGAGTACGACGTGGTGCTGCGCGTGAAACTGGCGAGCAACAGCGACCGGGCGGTGAGCCATGTCGGCGCTTACTTCTCACCGGTGCAACTGGCCTACAACCACCGGCACTTCATCACCGAGAAGGCGCAGGTGTCGAGCGCCGACATGGTGTCGGACAAGCAGAACTGGACGGAAGTGAAGGGCAGCTTCGTGGCCGATGGCACCGAGAAGTTCATCGTCATCGGTGCGTTCCCCGCCGCGGGCATGGACAAGACCAAGGCCGTTGAGGGCGGTGATAGCCAGCGCGCCTACTACTACATCGATGGCGTGAGCCTGACGGTCCATCCTGAACCGGACACGGATGGTGATGGCGTGATCGACAAGGAGGACAAGTGCCCGCAGGAGCCGGGTCTGGCCACCTTGGGCGGATGCCCCGACCGCGACGGCGACGGCATCACCGACAAGCTGGATGCCTGCCCCGATGCTGCTGGACCGGCTGACAAGCAGGGCTGCCCCGACCGGGACGGTGACGGCATCGCCGACAACGTGGACCGCTGCCCCGATGTGGCCGGCGTGGCCAGCATGAAGGGTTGCCCCGAGCTGAAGGAAGAGACCAAGAAGCTGTTCGAGAAGGCCCTCACGGGGGTGAAGTTCGAGAGCGGCAAGAGCGTGATCAAGAAGGAGAGCTTCGCGATCCTTGACCAGGTGGTGAAGGTGATGGCCGAGAACCCCAGCTACAACCTGGAGATCCATGGCCACACCGATGACCAGGGCGACGACGCCAAGAACATGAAGCTCAGCGACGACCGCGCCGCAGCCGTGAAGAAGTACCTCACGGACAAAGGAGTGACCGCTGAGCGGACCCGCAGCTTCGGCCACGGTGAGACCGAACCGATCGATGACAACAAGACCGCTGCCGGGCGGGCCAAGAACCGCCGGGTGGAGTTCAAGGTGGTGTTCTGGGAGTGATCCCCTGATCGAACGGAATGAGAAGGGAGAGGCGCTGCCTCTCCCTTCTCATTCCGGGTGATCCGTGTCACCAAGGGATCGGCCCGGATACGCTGATCTTTGTCCGGCATGAAAAAGGGTCAGAAGCTGTACAGCATCCTCCGGTTCAAGTGCCCGCATTGCCACGAAGGCGCCTTCTTCGAGAACGACAACCCGTTCGCGTTCAGCAAGCTGGGGGAAGTGCGGAAGATCTGTCCGGTCTGCGGTCGCAGCTACCACCGGGAGGTGGGCTTCTACTACGGGGCCATGTACGTGAGCTACGCCCTGGCAGTGGCCACGTTCGTTGCCGTCTATGTGGCCGTCATCGTGCTGTTCCCATCGGCGAGCGCGGGCGTGCTCGTGGCCGCCGTGCTGGGCTCCCTTGTGGTTTTGGGCCCCGTGCTCTATGCGTTGAGCAAGATCATCTGGGCCAACCTGTTCTACAGCTACCAGGGGCCGGCCGCAGGTTCTCCCGAGAGCAAGGCTAGTGACCGCTGATCACGGAAGTAGCTCCGCCTCGTTCGGGTCGGCCACGAAATCCATGGCGATCACGACCCACTGGTAAGGCAGTTTCTTGCCATAGGCACCGATGTCGGTGCAGCCCACCAGCTCCATTTCATCCATCACCGCCTGGTCCGAGATCCGGTCCTGGATCGGCGGTCCCACCGGTGTCTCTGCGGGCACGAAGTCCACAAGGATCAGCGGTGCCGGGGTCTTCAGCGCCGACCGTACCTGCCGGAAGTAATTGATCCGATCCGGGATGGTCACATATGACCTGGCGCAGAAGGCCATGTCGGCCTCACCGGGCGTCAATCCGGTCCCTTGTTCCACCAAACGCACCTCCAGCACATCGGGGCTTATCCCCTGGGCCTTGGCGCGTTGCTTGATCTGCTCTACCAAGCCCGCATCGTGCTCCAAGGCGATCACCCGGGCTCCCGCCTTCACCAGCTCGAACGCGTAGTAGCCATCGCCTGCGAACAGGTTGGCCACCCTTGCGCCCGCAACGTTCGGGATCAGGGTCCAAAGGACCGCGGGCTGCCGCCACGCCGCTTCCTGGGCCCACTGCCCGTTGTCGGCGGTAGGTGTGGACGGCTGGGCGGCGCTGACGTTCGTGCTTGCGTCAGCCGGCTGGGCGGTCGGTCGGCAGGCGGCCAGAACGAGGAGGAGAGCGGCGGATCCGGCCGCGGTGAGGTGGTTCATGAGCGGTGTAAAGACGCGCAAAAGTAGGGGCAGGCTCCGGGCCGGGATCATTTTCCATGGAACGGACGCACCCGGTTACTTTTGCGGCATGCCTGCGCTGGAGGAGGAGTTGAAGAGCCGGTTCGAGAGCGAGCAGCAAAAGGCCCTGCTCAACGTCCTGTTCACGGCGAACTGGTTCAAGGGCGGCCATGCTCCGCTCCTGGCGGCGCATGACCTGAGCCTGCAGCAGTACAACATCCTGCGGATCCTGCGCGGGGCGAAGGGCCGGATGAACATGCATCAGGTGAAGTGCAGGATGCTGGACCGGGCGCCGAACGCCACCCGGCTCACGGACAAGCTGATCACCAAAGGGCTGGTTGAGCGGGTCCGATGCGAGGAGGACCGCCGCGTGGTGTACGTGAGCATCACCACCAAGGGCCTGGACTTGCTGGGGGAAGTGGACCTTGCCTTGCGTCCAGCGCTGGCCGAGAAGCACGCCCGGCTGTCCAAGGAGGACGCCCGCACCCTGAACCGGATCCTCGACGACCTGCGCGGATGAACCCTTCGCGCGCCAGCGCGTTCCTTGGTGCCTGAGCCCGTTCCCCATGGACCAGCCCCGTTCCTCCCTTGGCGTGCTTCCGGCCATCAGTGCGCGCTACAGCCCCCGTGCCTTCCTGGACCGAACGGTGACCGATGATGAGCTCAGCCTGGTGCTGGAGGCCGCGCGATGGGCGCCCAGCAGCATGAACGAGCAACCGTGGCGCTTCCTGGTGACCCGCCGGGGCGGGGAAGGCCACGACCTTCTGCTGGACTGCCTGAACCCGAGCAACCGGCTCTGGGCGGACAAGGCGCCGGTGCTGATGCTGGCCATGGCGCACCGCATCCTTCACCGCATCAGTGCCGAGAACCATCACGCGCGGCACGATCTGGGCGTGGCCGTGGGGCAGCTGGGCGTGCAGGCGACCTCCATGGGGCTGGGCATGCACCAGCTCGGTGGATTCGACCCGGCAAAGGCCCGGCAGGCCTTCGGGATCCCCGACGAGCTGGACCTCGTTACCGTGATCGTCCTGGGCTGGCCGGGCCATCCGGACGACCTGCCGGAGCACCTCCAGCAGCGTGAACGCACGCGATCTCCGCGACGTGATCTCGATGAGCTCGTGCACTACGGCCGGTTCGTCCGCTGAGCTACTTCCTGGCGAGTGGCTGCGGGATGGACCGCGACCACTTCTCCGCACCTGCAGTATCGAAAGCCCGGATGGTGAGCACGCGCGCTCCCTTCGGGCCGGACACGTTCAGCGTGCAGAAGCCCCGTTCCTGCAACAGGGTGCCTTCCACCTGCAGGGCATTGGGCGTCTTGGGGCCGTAGGTGCCCGAAGTGAGCGGTGAGGTGGTCAGGTCCAGGATCCAGCGTCCGTCGGGAAGGTCCATCCGGCTCAGTTCAGTGAAATGGCGATCGCCGGTGAGGAACACCACACCCGTGATCCCCTCGCGCTCGATGCGGTCCAGCAGCTCCCGGCGCTCCGCAGGGAAGGTGGCGTAGTTCTCGAAGTCGGCCGCAGTGCTGAGCACCTGCCCGCCCACGGCGACGAACTTGAAGGCGGCGTCGCTGTACTTCAAGGCCCGGATCAACCAGTCGAGCTGGCTTCGCCCGAGCAGGGTGGCGCTGTCCGTGCGCAGGTCCGGCGGCACCCGGTAGGTGCGGCCGTCCATCAGGAAGAAGTCGGCGTCGGCATGGCTGAAGGCGGTGGTGATGCCATCCGGCGCACCGGGCACACCGCTTCCCGGATTCGGCCAGAACAGGTCGAACGCCTTGCGGGCCATGCCCGCGTTCACGAAGCTGCCGTCCGCATCGTTCGGTCCGAAATCGTGGTCGTCCCAGATGGCATAATGATGCGTGGAGCGTAGGAGACGCTGCAGGGCCGGTTCGCTGCGGCTGTGCGTATAACGGTGCAGAAAGCCGGTCCACGTGCCCCAGTCCGGCTCCCGCAGGTACACGTTGTCGCCCAGCCAGAGCATGAGATCGGGACGCTGCCCGGCGATGGCGTCGAATACGGTGAAACCGTCACCATAAGGCTTGCCCGGCCGATCGTACGCGGGTTCGTTGATGTAGGCGCAACTTCCCACGGCCAGGGTGAACGGTGGTGGATCGGAGCGCCACTTCCATAGCGGCTGCGTTCGGAACCGGAGGTCGGCGCCTTCATCCACCACGCGCCCGTCCACCAGCACCCGGTAGCCATAGGTGGTCCCTGGCGTCACCCGGTCCATCCGGAACTCCATGGCATGGGCCCGGTCGGGGTCGCTGACGAGCTCGCGCGAGAGCAGCATGCTGTCCGGCCGGTCGATCGGCCAATAGGCCAGTTGGGCCCGGCAGGCCTGCCGGCATTGCAACCAGATGGTGGCCTCCAGAAGGTCGCTGTGGCCAGGCATGGGCCCGTTGATCAGTGGCTGGGCGGAGGAGGTGGTGACCAGCACCGCCAGGGCGCCGAAGGGAACGCTGCGCATGAGGCAAAGATGGGAACGGACCTTGCGCAAGGCTGACCGAGGTCGGTACGCCGGAGGTGATGAGCGTTTAGCTTTGGCCGGAACCTGAACCACAACGGATGGAATTCAACCTGATCGAGGCGTGGCTTGACCTGAAGCGCCAGCTCCCCGAGCTGCCCATCGAGGGCGTGGGGGCGAAGTACATCTACCCGCTGTTCATACTGCTGATGATCGGCGAATACGTGCAGGCCCGCCATCTCTTCGACCTCAAGGAAAGCTGGGCCGGAGTGGTGATGGGCCTGGTGGCGACGCTCATCAAGGTGATCGCCAACGTGTTCGAGATCAGCATCATGCTGTTCCTGTTCCACTGGGCCGAGCCCCTCCGTGAGCAGTACCTGGGCTACGCCACTCTGGGCACCGCTTGGTACGTGTGGATCATCTGCCTGCTGTTCGACGACCACAACTTCTACTGGCACCATCGCATCGCGCACAACGTGCGCTTCCTCTGGGCCGCCCACCTGCCGCACCACTCGGGCCGGATGTTCAACCTGACGGTGAGCATCCGCAACGGCTGGTTCATTGAATTCTTCAAGCCCATCTACTGGATGTGGATGCCGCTGGTGGGCTTCGAGCCGATCATGATCGCCACCTGCCTGATCATCAATTCCTTCTATCAGTTCTTCCTCCATACCCAGCTGGTACCCTCGCTCGGCTGGTACGAGAAGATCTTCAACACCCCTTGGGTCCACGTGGTGCACCACAGCAGCAACACGGAGTACCTGGACCGGAACCATGGCGGCATCCTGGTGATCTGGGACAAGCTGTACGGCACCTGGCAGGAGCCGATCAAGGGTGTGGTGCCCAAGTACGGGATCAGCCACAACCCGGACTCCTACAGCCCGATCACGCACAACCTGTTCGAGTTCCAGGAGATCTGGAAGGACGTGAAACGGGCACCGACGTTGAAGGCCAAGCTCATGTACATCTTCGGTCCACCGGGATGGAGCCACGATGGCAGCAGCAAGACCAGCCGGCAGCTGCAGGCCGAGCTCAAGACTGAACGAGCCACGCGACCGGCCGCGGCCTGACGATGGTCCCGCGAACGGAAAAGCCGGGCCTGAGCCCGGCTTTTCCGTGTGCATGCGATCCATTCAGCGCTTGAACCAGCGCAGGATGCCACCTTTTTTCTCCTCTTCCTGGTGGGGTTGCGCGCGCTTCTCCCGGCGATCCTCCTCGGCGAAGAGCTCGCGGGTGAGCTTGTCGTAGTCGGGCTTTGCGGACGTTCCGTGCCGCTCACCGGAGCGCTGGCGCTGCTGCTGCGGACGGTCGCTGCGCTGGCCTGCCTGTTGGGGCCGCGGGCCGCGTTGGCCTTGTTGCGGTCGCCCATCGGAACGGCGCTGACCTTCCTGGCGCGGGCGCTCATCGCGGCGGGGTTGGCGGTCGCTGCGCGCGTCCTGCGGTTTGGCGGAGCGCTGCTGTTGGGGCTTGCGCTCGTCGCGACCGTGCTGCTGGCCTTGCGGCCGAGCGCTCCGCTGGCCATCGCGGGCGGGGCGCTGCCCCCGGCCCGGACCTCGGGGCTGGCGCGGTTCCCGCACCTCGGGCTCGGCCTTCTTGGGGCCACCCACCATCAGGTAGGGGTGCTCGGCGACGACCGGGATGTCGCGCTTGATCAGGCGGGTGATGTCGCGCAGAAAGGCCTTCTCCTCATGATCGCAGAAGCTCAAGGCCTTGCCGGACGCGCCCGCGCGACCCGTGCGGCCGATGCGGTGCACGTAGGTCTCGGGGATGTTCGGGATGTCGAAGTTGATCACGTGCGTCAGGCCGTCGATGTCGATGCCGCGTGCAGCGATGTCGGTGGCGACCAGCGCTCGGATCTTGCCTTCCTTGAAGTTCTTCAGGGCGTTCTGGCGGGCGGTCTGGCTCTTGTTGCCGTGGATCGCCTCGGCGCCGATGCCGGCCTGGGTGAGCACCTTGGCCACCTTGTTGGCCCCGTGCTTGGTGCGCGTGAAGATGAGGGCCTCGCGGATGGCCGGACCTTCCAGCAGATGCAGGAGCAGCTTGTTCTTGTCCGTGCGGTCCACGAAGAACATGCTCTGGTCGATCGTGTCCGCCGTGCTGCTCACCGGGGCCACCTCCACCTTCACCGGCTCGGTGAGGATGCTGTTGGCCAGCTTGGCGATCTCGGGCGGCATGGTGGCGCTGAAGAAGAGCGTCTGGCGCTTCTTCGGCAGCTTGGCGATCACCTTCTTCACGTCGTGGATGAAGCCCATGTCGAGCATGCGGTCGGCCTCGTCCAGCACGAAGATGTCGAGGTCGTTGAGGTGCACATGGCCCTGGCCCATCAGGTCGAGCAGGCGGCCCGGGGTGGCGATCACGGTGTCCACGCCGCGTTGCAGCGCGTCGGTCTGCGGCTTCTGGCCAACCCCGCCGAAGATCACGGTGTGCCGTTGCTTCAGATGGCGGCCGTAGGCGGCGAAGCTCTCGCCGATCTGGATGGCCAGCTCGCGGGTGGGGGTGAGGATGAGCACCTTGATGGGGCGCTTGCTCCCCTGCGCACCGATGCCCCGCTCGTGCAGTTCCTGCAGGATGGGGATGGCGAAGGCGGCCGTTTTGCCGGTGCCGGTCTGCGCGCAACCGAGCAGGTCGCGGCCTTTCACCAGGTGCGGGATGGCCTGCGCCTGGATGGGGGTGGGGTGGGTGTAGCCCTCCTCCTGAAGGGACTTGAGGATGGGCTCGATGAGCCCGAGGTCGTTGAACGTGGTCCGTTCCATAGTGTGGGTCGCCTGGTCCCGGGCGATGCGGGTGTAGGTTCGGCATGCACAGGCCATTGTCCCTGTGCACACCTTGTTCAGGTGTTGTGATCGCCCCTTCGATCCGGTCCGGCGTGCAATGATCCGCTGGAAGACTGCGCCTGGACAATTCGGACGCCGGCGTGGGCCGACACGGAGAGCTGGGCGCTCGGGGCATGTCCACCTCGCGGTGAACGCGGCCAAAGATACGCGAAAAGGCCGCGCATGGTTCGCGACATGACGACAAGGTGCACGAACGCCCGACCATCGCACGGATGATCGGGCGTTCGATCGGACGATCGGATCAGCCCTTCAGCGCCTTGTTGGCGTCGAGCATCTCCTTGATGCCGCCCACGCTGCTGAGCACGCCGGTGGCCTCGTAGGGCATGTAGATCACCTTGTTGTTCTGGCCGCTGGTCATCTCCTTCAGCGTCTCCAGGTACTTCATGGCGATGAGGTAGTTCGTGGGGTCGGCCTTGGCGCCCTTGATGGCATCCGTGACCAGGCGGATGGCCTCCGCTTCACCCTGAGCACGGCGGATGCGGGATTGCGCATCACCCTCGGCTTCGAGGATCTGTGCTTGCTTCTGACCCTCGGCCGTGGTGATCTCCGATTGTTGAACGCCTTCGGCCTGAAGCACGGCGGCCCGTTTGCTGCCCTCGGCGTCGATGATCTGGGCGCGGCGGTCGCGCTCGGCGCGCATCTGCTTCTCCATGGCCTCGCGGATGTCGCGCGGCGGGTTGATGTCCTGCAGTTCCACGCGGTTCACCTTCACGCCCCACTTGTTGCTGGCCTCATCCAGGATGGTGCGCAGCTTCATGTTGATGGTGTCGCGGCTGGTGAGGGTCTCGTCCAGGTCCAGTTCGCCGATCACGTTGCGGAGCGTGGTCTGCGTGAGCTTCTCGATGGCCAGCGGCAGGTTCTCGATCTCGTACATGGCCTTCACCGGGTCCATGATCTGGAAGTAGAGCAACGCGTTGATCTCGGTCATCACGTTGTCCTTGGTGATCACGTTCTGCCGCGGGAAGTCATACACCGTCTCGCGCAGGTCGATGCGCTCCTTCTTGACGAACTGGACGAATTTGTTGCCATCGGGCAGGTCGCGCGTGAAGCGGAACACGATCTCGCGCGGCTTGTCCACGATGGGGATGATGACGTTGATGCCGGCCGTGAGCGTCTTGTGGTACTTGCCGAGGCGCTCCACGACCATGGACTCGCTCTGCTGAACGATCCGCAGGCCTTTGGCCACGATGAAGACCACGAAGAGGGCGAGCAGGATGAGGATGATGGTTCCGGCTGACATGATGAGGGGGTTGGTGGTTGGTGGGATCGGGGACTGGCGAAGGCTCAGGGGTCGACGGGTCTCACCACGAGGGTGTTGCTCTCCACGCGTACGATGTCGACGAGGTCACCGACGTGCAGCGCGCGGTCGCTGGTGCACTCCGCACGCCAGTCGTCGCCATCGATGGCCACACGGCCCAGCCGGAGCGCCGGCTCGAAATCCTGGGTGACGCGCGCGCGCCGTCCGATGAGGGCGTCCACGTTGGTGCGGACGGTCTCGCCGGTCCAGAGCTTCTTCATCAGCAGGGGGCGGATGGTGAAGAAGGCGATGAGGGCCACGACGGAGAAGGCGATCAACTGCACGGAGGGTCCGGCACCGAGCGCGGCAGCGATGCTGCCACCGGCGCAGCCGATCCCGAGACAGAGCAGGAAGAAGCCGGGCACGAAGATCTCCGCGATCAGGAGAACGAGGCCGAGGCCCGCCCACCAATGCCATTGAAAGAGGATGTCCATGGTCATCGTCGTGTTGCGGTCCGAAGATAGACGGGTGCGAAAAGTGACGGCGCGCGCAGTCGGATGAGCGGGGGATGGGGAGGAGGAACGGCCGTCCGGCCGTTCCGCGGCCCCTATCTTGGCCGGCCATGCTCCACCGGCTGCTGGCCTCGCTGCGCACACGACAGGGGCGCGACCATGTGCTGACCTATCTGGGCGAAGGTCTGGTGTTGCTGGGCACCTTGGTGGTGTACCGGCTGGCCGCCGATGCTGGGCGCGAGGAGCTCGACCTGTACGTGGTGGTGCGCCGCACGGTGTCCTTCGCCTTCCCCTTCGTGCTGCTGGGCTCGGCCGTGGGCATCACGCGCTTCGTGGCCATGCGTGGCGATGAGGAGGAGCAGCGGCGCTACCTCACCGCGTCGCTCGGCTGGGTGATCCCGTTGGCGTTGCTCACCCTGCTGGCCGGGCTGGTGTGGCGGGCGCCCTTGTCGTGGATCGTGTTCGGCTCGGGTGCCCAGGCGCATCTGGTGCCCCCCCTCGCCCTCATGGTGGCGAGCGTGAGCGTATACGGGCTGGGCTACTCCTACCTGCGGGGCCGGGGTCGCCTGTTCGCGGCCAACATGGCCCAGGTGCTCGCCTTGGCCGGCTCCCCGTGGATCGCGTTCCTGATGTTCGACGATCTGGAGGCTGTATGCTGGGCCACGGGTGCGGGCTGGGCCCTGATCGCCCTGGCCTGCCTGGCACCACAGTTCAAGGCCGGGCTTCCACGTGGTGTGGGGCGAGAGCGTGGCGATCTGTTGCGCTACGGCATGCCTCGCGTACCGGGCGACCTGGCGTTCGGCGCGCTGCTCACCGTGCCCGTTTACGCCGTGGCGCGCACCCATGGCCTGGCCGCCAGCGGCGAGGTCGGCTTCGGGGCCACCCTGCTCAACATCACCGCCGCGCTCTTCGCGCCGATGTCCCTGGTGCTCCTGCCCGCATCGGCCTCGCAGCTCGCTGCGGGCGACCATGCCGGCCTCAGCCGGAAGATCGGTCGCCTGTCCCGCCTCACCCTGATCGCCTCGCTGGCCATGACGGTCGCCTTCGAGGTGGCCGCAGGCGCCATCCTGGAGCTGTACCTCGGGCCCACGGCCCGGCATTATGTGGACATGAGCCGCATCGCCTTCCTCGGGGCCCTGCCGTTCGGGGTGTTCATCGGGCTGCGCAGCCTGCTCGACGCCTACTACCACACCCCGCGCAACGGCATCAACCTCACCACCGCGTTCCTTCTGTTGGTGCTGGGCAGCGTGTTCCACTTCCTGGTGCCCACCCCCGCAAGCCTGATGGCCTGGATGATGGCGGGGGCGCTGGGCTACCTGGGGTGGGCCACCTGGCGCGACGTGGCCCATGTGCGGGCCGAGCTCGACCGGCATGCGGCCACCACGGACAACACGCTGCGTGTGCTGGTGGTGCGTGGAGCGTCCACCGGTCGCCATGGGCTGGAGGGCGCCGGCATCCATGTGCAGGAGCACACCCTGAAGGACCGGTCCTGGTCGCTGCGGTTGCGCGACCGTTGGCGGATGAAACGCGAGCTGCGCGCCTTCAGGCCCGATGTCGTCCTGGTGCCCGACGCCGATGGCCCGGGGCTGTTCACGGTGCTCAGCAGCCCGGTTCCGGTGGTGATCACCTTCGGGGCCGCTCCGGTGCGTGGGCCCGGCCGCTGGACCACACAGGCCGCGGCCTTCTTCGGAGCGGGCATCGTGTGCACGGACGACGCGGCCCGGGAGCGCCTGTGGTGGCGCAGGGAGGAGGCGCAGGTGCTGCCGGGCGATGGGGAGCAACGTGTTCGGACCCTGCTCACCGTGCTGCGCAGCGCGACCATCACCGGTCAGGCGGGCTGAGCCGGTCCATCGGGCCCGATCCGCATCTTTGGGCCCGAACCGCGCACCGCATGCTCAAAGGCAAGACCGTCGCCGTCGTCGTCCCCTGCTACAATGAGGAGAGCCAGATCGGCTTCGTCATCGACACGATGCCCGACTTCGTGGACCGCATCGTGGTGGTGAACGACTGCAGCCCGGACCGCACCGCCGAGGTGGTGAAGGAATTGATCGCCAAGGACCGTGCAAGGGGCGAAGGCGAACGTATCCCGCCACACAAGGTGGAGCGTACCCGCTGGAATGAGGCCGAGATGGTGCTTCAGGAGGAGAGCGAACGGGAGATGGAGCACTACGTGCCCAGCGAGGTGGTGAACGAACACCCGGAGACCGACCGGATCATCCTCATCAACAACCTGAAGAACGGCGGTGTGGGGGCGGGCATCGCGCGGGGCTACAAATGGTGCCAGGACCATGCGATCGCCTGCACGGCCGTGATGGCGGGCGACGGGCAGATGGACCCCCACGAGCTGGAGAGCATCTGCCTGCCCGTGATCGATGAGGGCATCGACTACGTGAAGGGCAACCGGCTGATCCACCGCAGCGCGTGGCTGGTGATCCCCCGCGTGCGCTTCTTCGGCAACAGCATCCTCAGCATCCTCACCAAGCTGGCCAGCGGTTACTGGCGGGTGAGCGACACCCAGACGGGCTACACCGCCATCGGGCTGCGCGCCATGCAGGCCATCAAGCTGCACAGGATCTACCGCAGCTACGGCATGCCGAACGACATGCTGGTGAAGCTCAACATCGCCCAATGCACGCTGCGCGAGGTGGAGATCAAACCCGTGTACCGGGTGGGGGAGCAGAGCAAGATGAAGGTCTTCAAGGTGATCCCGAGGGTGAGCCGCCTGCTCATCAAGAGCTTCTTCATCCGGTTGTGGCGCAAATACCTGTTCAAGGACTTCCACCCGCTGTTCATCTTCTACAACTACGCGATCGTGGCAGGCCTCATCACCCTGCCCTATGCATGGAAGATCGGCAAGGCCTTCCTCACGGGCGCGAACGTGGGCACCGAGCCCCTGATCGCCTTCCTGTTCCTGGCCACCAGCAGTTTCCAGGCGCTGATCTTCGCCATGTGGATGGACATGCAGGACAACGAGCGCCTGTACCGCTAGGCCCGGCGGCGGCGGGTATCTTTGCCGCCCATGTGCGGCATATTCGGTCTCATCGCCCCGTCCGACGCGGGCTTTGACCGGGCGCTCACCGAGCGGGTGATGCGCGAACTGTTCGTGCTGAGCGAATCGCGTGGGAAGGAGAGCAGCGGGATCGCCGTGCGGGATGCCGCCTCCGGGACCATCCACGTCACCAAGGACGATGTGTCCGCCACGGACCTCATCCGTTCCGAGGCCTACCGCAGCTTCGTGGAGCAGGCCCTTGGGCCGTCATTCGCCCAGGGACAGCGTGAACTCGCGCTGATCGCTCACAGCCGGCTGGTGACCAACGGAAGCCAGGAACACAACCACAATAACCAGCCCGTCATCAAGGACGGCATCGTCATGATCCACAACGGGATCGTGACCAATGTGGATGCCCTGTGGGCGAAGTACGCCGGTCGGATCGAGCGGAAGTACGAGGTGGACACCGAAGTGCTTGCGGCGCTGTTCCGCATGCATCTGAAGGATGGCAAGGGCGCCGTGGAGGCGATCCGTGCCGTGTTCGACGAGATGGAGGGGGCGGCCAGCGTCGTCATCCTGATGGAGGACAGCGCGCAGGTCCTGCTGGCCACGAACACCGGTTCGCTCTACACGCTCACCGACCCCAAGGGAGGTCTGGTCTTCGCCTCGGAGGCGTACATCCTGCGCACCTTCCGTGATCGTGAAGGCGTGAAGGCCCGATATGGCGGGATCGAGCCCACCTGGCTCGCCCCGTTCACCGGCAAGCTGATCAACCTCGTCCCGTTCACGGTCACCGACCTCGGGCTCAAGGACGGAACGCCCGGGCCCGGTCCGGCGAGCACGGAAGCCTTCCGCATCATCGATCATTCCAAGGGCGCCAAGGGGAGCGCACCCGCGGTCGCCACGAGCGATGAAGGCCGGCTGCGCAGGCTGGTCGAGTTCCCCGAGGAGGTGATGCGCAGGATCCGGCGGTGCAGCAAGTGCCTGCTGCCGGAGACCTTCCCCTACATCAGCTATGATGCGGAAGGGGTGTGCAACTACTGCCACAGCTACAAACCGAAGGGCCTGAAGGTCGACAAACGTCCCCAGTTCGAGGAAGTGCTGCGGACCTACCGGCGCAACGATGGGAAGCAGGACTGCATCGTGGCCTTCAGCGGCGGGCGCGACAGCAGCTACGGCCTGCACCTGCTGGTGAAGGAGTTCGGCATGACCCCGCTCACCTTCACCTACGACTGGGGGCTGGTGACCGACCTGGCGCGCCGCAACATCGCCCGCATGACCGGCAAGCTCGGGGTGGAGAACATCCTGATCAGTGCCGACATCAAGATGAAGCGCCGCAACGTGCGCCTGAACATGGAGGCCTGGCTGAAGAGCCCGCGCCTGGGCATGATCCCTCTGTTCATGGCGGGCGACAAGCACTTCTTCGTGCACGTGAACAACATCCGGAGGCAGACGGGCATCCACTGCGACATCTGGATGGAGAACAAGCTGGAGAACACCGACTTCAAGGCCGGCTTCGCGGGCATCCGTCCCAACTTCCACAAGGAGCGGATCGACAAGCAGACCACGCTGGCCAAGCTGCAGATGCCGCTCTACTACATGCGGAACTTCCTGGCCAATCCCGGCTACCTCAACGCCAGCCTGCCCGACACCTACAGCGCCTTCAAGGCCTACTATACCGAACCGCGCGAGGTGTACCTGCTGCTCTTCGACTACATCCCGTGGAACGAGGAGACGCTGGACCGCACGCTGAAGGACGGATACAACTGGGAGATCTCGCCCGACACCAGCAGCACGTGGCGCATCGGTGATGGCACGGCGGCCTTCTACAACTACGTGTATGGCCTGGTCGCGGGCTTCACCGAGTTCGACACCTTCCGCAGCAACCAGATCCGCGAGGGCATGATCACCCGGGAGGAGGGCCTGGCGCATGTGCTGCGCGAGAACCGCCCGCGCTTCGAGAGCATGCAGTGGTACTTCGACACCATCGGTGTGGACATGGAGCGCGCGTTGAAGGCGATCAACGCGATGCCCAGGCGTTACCGCCGTTCGGGAGCGTGATGGACGAGCGGCTGCACTTCCTGCTGGTCCTCGCCATCACCAACATCGGGATGGGCGGCGTGGTGGCCGCGCTGCTGCTTCGCTGGAACTCCAGGCTGCGGCTTCCGTCCGGAGCGGTCGTTCTGCTGGGGCTCGCTATGGGCCCGTTCCTGGCCTCGCTGCTCCTCTACCACCAACTGCTGCTCCTGCCCGGCCGCAGCGCCATGGCGGTGCTGGGGACGAGCGTCGGCATCGTCGTGGGTCTGGGTCTGATGGCAGGTCGGGGGTGGACCGCGCTCGGCAGGCTGCTGCGCGCGGTGCCGGCTCTCCTGCGCGACGATGTCTGGATGCGCTGGTTCGCCGCAGGCACCCTCCTGATGCTGGGCATCGCCACAGTGCTGCTGGCCACAAAACCCCTTGTGGACCACGATGTGCTCGAGTACGCCGTGAGGGGCCGCTGGTTCCTGGACACCCTGGAGGTGACCTACGAGCGGCACCCCTTCGATGCACGCAACGGCTTCTACTACGTGGGGCTGCACGGCCACTCGTTCCCGCTGCTGTTCACCTGGGATGGGCTCTGGCAGCGGTTCACCGGCGCCACGGGCGACCTCTGGCCGCGAAGCATCACCCTGTGGTACACCTGGCTGCTCATCGCCCTGGTGTGGTCCGTGCTGCGCCAGTGGGACCGTGCGCTGGCCTTCGTGGGGGTGCTGACCATGGTGGTGCCCTTCGGGTTCGCCCTGCTGCTGGTGATCCATCACCTGGACAGCTACCGCATCACCCTGTTCACGGCGATGGTGCTGCTGGTGCTCGTGCTGCGCGAACGTCCCGAGCTCCCCCTGATGCTGCTCTTCGGTGCGGTGCTGGGGGCGCAGGCCTTCATCCACAGCACCGGGGCCATCCTGGGCGGCGTGCTCTGGATGCTCTGGCTCGTGATGCACCCGGGCCCGCTGCGCGTGAGGCTTGTCCACGCCGGCGCCTCCGCCGCGCTCGCACTGGCCTTCGGAGGCGTTCACTATGTGCTCGACACCATGATCGGAACGCGCTGGATCTTCAAGGACATCATCTGGTTCTGACGATGGACGGACGCCGGTTCAGCTGCATGATGTGGGCGCTGCTCGTCGCCTTCGGTGTGGCGCTGCCCGCGGCCTACTACGCCTGGCTGATGCCGCTGGAGGTGGGCGACATGGACCCGCACCTGTTCGAGCGCGGCATCGGATCGCCGCTCCTGGCCTGGTTGAACGGCTACCTCGGCGTGCTGTTCAACTACCGGTACCTGGGCGCCACGAACTGGCTGGTGCTGGTCCCGATCGGCATGGTGCTGGCCACCTGGAGGCGTCGTGCGCCCTGGCAGCGCGGGTTGGTGGTGTTCTACACCGCGGCGCTGGCACTCATCGGCGCGATGGGCGGCTTCAATTACCGCTACGCGCTCACGCTGCAACCCCTCACCGTGGCCACCACCTGCGTGTTCGTGTGGCGGGCCTTCGATCGGAAGGGCCGGAGCGCGCGTGAGCGGGGCGCGTTCGTGGCGGCCATGGCCCTGCTGGGCGTGCTGAACTCGGCCGCCTCCATCCATTACCACTTCCGCGTGGCCTCGGTGATGGCCGCCCCCCCTCCGGAAGCGCGCCCCGGCGCCACGCTGACCGAACGGCTCGATGCCGGACCGGAGGACCTGGAGCGCTGGCTGAACGCCCATGGCGTGCGGCCCACCGACACCGTGCTGGTGAACAACCTGCCCGTGTGGTACTACCGCACGCAGCGGCCCGGCATCTACTTCTGGTGCGGATCGGACCAGTTGTTCCTGCGCGATGGCACGCACGCGTTGCTCGCCGGACGCAGCATGCACGAAGCGGCCTCGCTGCTGCGCGACACCCTCCATTGCCGCTACATCTTCAGCACCGGTGAGCTGAGTGCGCTGTCGCCCCCTTTCACGCGGTTCCTGGACGAAGCCTGCGTTCCACTGGCCACCGATCCCAAGGGCCACACCCTCCATCGGGTGAAGGATACCTTTGGCCGCTGACGATGCGGCCGCCACGGGGCAAGTTCTCCTCCGACCTGATCTGGAACGCGGGCGCCTTCGGGCTCAGCGCCCTGATCGGCGTGCTGCTCAACGTGCTGATCCTGCGTACCCATGGCGCTTCGGCGCTGGGCGTCTTCAACCAGGCCTACGCCCTGTACATCCTGCTGAGCCAGCTCGCCGTGGGCGGGGTCCATCTGGCCGTTCAGGCCTTTGTACCGCGCGACCTGCAGGCTGAGCGGCGACCCGACGTGCAGCTCACCGTGGCGCTCGTCCTCGGCACGGTGACGGCCCTGGTGGTGATGGCCTTCGCCTGGCTGCTGCGCGACCTGCCTGGACGCTGGTCGGACAGCAGCGGGGTGGGGGACGCCTTTCCCCTGGTGATCCCGGGCCTGCTCTTCTTCACCTGGAACAAGGTGCTGCTGAGCTACCACAACGGTGCCCGTCGCATGCGGTTGTTCGCCGTGTTCCAGCTGCTGCGCTTCGTGTTGATGCTGGTGGCCCTGGCTGTGCTGGTGGCCTTGAAGCGTCCCGCGCATGAACTGGCCGCGCTGCTCACCCTGGCGGAGGCCGGGCTGTTGCTCGTCCTGCTGCCGGCGACGCTTCCGCACTGGCGCCCCCTCCGCGTCACCGGTGCCCGGCAGGTGGCGCGCGAGCAGTTCCGCTTCGGCAACCGGGCGCTGGCCGGCAACTTCCTGCTGGACGTCAACACGCGGGTGGATGTGTTCCTGCTCGGCTTCTTCCTGGACGACCGTGCGGTGGGCCACTACAGCATGGGCGCCACCGTGGCCGAGGGGGTGATGTACCTGCCGGTGCTCTTCCGCAACACCATCAACCCGGTGATCACCCGCGCCTGGCACCAGGGCGGTGCGATGCTCCTCGGCAAGGTGGTGCGCCGCAACCGCCGCAGCTTCTTCCGGCTGCTGGCCCCGCTCATCGCGCTCACCATCCCGGTTTTCCCGGCGGGCATGTGGATGCTGGGCATGCGCGAGGAACCGCTCACCGTGTGGGCCGTGTACACCATCCTGGTGGCCGGCGTGGCCCTGACGGCAGGCCATCAGCCCTTCCTGATGCTCTTCAGCCAGGTGGGAAGGCCCGGCACGCAGACCCTCTTCATCGCGGGCATCTTCGCCGCGAACGTGCTGCTGAACCTGGCGCTGATCCCCGTGCTGGGGCTGTTGGGCTCGGCCCTGGCCACCGCGCTGAGCAACGGCGCGCTGGTGCTGCTGATGGACCACCTGGCCCGGACCCGGCTGCAGATCCGCCCATGATCCTGCCGCCACTGCCCCCGGTGCCGCGCGTCAGCGTGGTGATCCCCTGCCTCAACGAGGCGGGCCATATCGGTCGCTGCCTCGATTCCCTGGAGCGCGCGGACCGTTCCGGCATGGTCCTGAGCGTGCTGGTGTGCGATGGCGGCAGCACGGACGGCACCCGGGAGGAGATCGCCGCGCACGCCATGCGTTCCATGTTGGTGCACCTGGTGGAGAACCCCGACCGCACCACCCCGCACGCGATGAACCGTGGCCTGGCCGCCCGGTCCTTCGACGTGGCCATCCTGCTGGGCGCGCACGCCACGGTGGAACCGGACTGGCTGCAGCGCAACCTCGCCACCCTTCGCAGCGACGCGGGAGCGGGCTGCGCGGGAGGCGTCATCATCAACACGTACACCGACGCCACTTCCCGCGCCATCGGGGCCGCGATGGGCCACCCCTTCGGCGTGGGCAACGCGCACTTCCGCACGGGCACCAAGGCGGGCCCGGTGGACACCGTGGCCTTCGGGGCCTATCGACGCGAGGTGTTCGAGCAGGTCGGCACCTTCCACGAGGCGCTGGTGCGCAACCAGGACGACGAGTTCAACCACCGCGTCACCGAGGCCGGCTTCCGCATCCTGCTCGACCCGGCGATCCGCTCGCACTATGCGGTACGCGCCTCCTTCGGCAAGCTCTACCGACAGTATCATCAGTATGGCTACTGGAAGGTGTTCGTGAACCGCCTGCACCGCACGGTGACCACCGGAAGGCAGCTGGTCCCTGCCGCATGGGTGGCCGGTCTGGTGCTGGGACCCGCGCTGGGGCTGGTATGGCCTTGGGCGGCCTGGACCACGATCGCCGGCGTCCTCTGCTACCTCGCCGCAGCGGCCTGGAGCGCCTGGCGCGCGGCGGAGCGCGTGGTCGATGCGCCACGCGTCCTGTACGCCTTCCTGATCCTTCATCTCGCCTATGGCCTGGGCTATTGGAAGGGCATCGTGCACTTCGTGCTGCTCGCACGGCAACCCGGGCAGGGAGCCGGGCGGCTCACGCGATAGACCGATCACCTTTGCGCGATGCGGACCATCACCGGCCATGGCGACCCTGCGGTGCAGCATGCGTTCGCGCTTCTGTTGGTGGTGCTGCCCCTGGCCCCTGCGTTGGTGCCGCTGGCCGTGATCGTGCTCGCCCTGGCGGTGATCCGACTTCGGTGGAGATCCGCCGGTGCCCCCTGGCGGCTGGAGCGGGGTGACGGTTCACTGCCCCTGATGGCCGCCTACTACGCGCTGCACGTGGTCGGCATGGCCTGGACCACCAACGTGGCGTTCGGTGCGTTCGACCTGGAGGTGAAGGCCGCCTTCGTGCTCTTCCCTGTGCTGGCCGTGGTCGTGCCCACGCGTCCGGCGCTGGACGCCCGTCCGCTGCTCACGGTCTTCGTGCTCGCGAACGCCGTTGCGGCCTGGTTGTGCGTGCTGCTTGCGGTCTGGTCCATCGCTGCCGAGCACCTGCACCCGCAGGCCGGAGCCGCGGCAGTGGGCCTGGGCCACCTCTTCGAATCACGGTTCGCCCACTTCCTGCACCCGAGCTACATGGCGCTCTATTCGGTGTTCGCGCTGGCCACCTGGATGTTCTCCGGCGCATGGAGGCAGGCCGGCCGATGGGGCCATGTGGCGGTGGTGCCGCCACTGACCGCGGCGGTGGTGCTCAGCAACTCGAAGATGGGCTGGATCACGCTGGTGGTGGTGCTCCTGCACGGTGCCTGGCACTTCCGGCGTGAGCGGAAGATCCGTCGTGCGCTGGTGGGCGGCCTGCTGGCCGGGTCGCTGGGCTTCGCCGCCCTGTTCGCCACGGCCCGCCCCGTCCGCCTGAAGGTGCTGCAGGCCTTCGAGGCCACCCAGGGCTTCGACCCCGCCTCTGACCGCAGTTCGGACCTGCGCCGCATGACCTGGTCGGTGGGCCTGGACCTGCTGCGCGCGCATCCCATCACCGGTGTCGGCACGGGGGACATCAAGGACGAGCTGCATGCCGAGAGCGCCCGCCGGGGCTACGTGCACGTGGTCGACAAGCGGCTCAACGCCCATTCGCAGTTCGTACAGAGCGGCATCGCCCTGGGTTGGCCCGGGCTGGTGCTGTGCGCCGCGATGCTTCTGGTGCCGCTGCTGATGGCCGTCCGCTGGCGACGACCGGTGGTGGCGGCCTTCGTTTACCTTGTGCTGCTGAACGCGACGGTCGAAAGCCTGCTGGAAGTGCAGGCCGGCGTGGTGTTCCTGGCCGCCTTCGCCTTCCTCTTCCACCGCACGCATGCCCCCGATCCCGTTCAGTCCGCCGCGCATCGATGACCGCACCGTGAAGGCCGTGGAGGAGGTCCTCCGCAGCGGATGGATCACGACCGGCCCGCGCACCAAGGAGTTCGAGCGCAGGCTGGCCGCGTACTGCGGCGTGGAGCGCGTGATCGCGCTCAACAGCTGGACCAACGCGTGCGAACTGGTGCTCCGGTGGTACGGCATCGGGCCGGGGGACGAGGTGATCGTGCCCGCCTACACCTACTGCGCCACGGCCAACATCGTGATGCATGTGGGAGCCAAGCCGGTCCTGGTGGATGTGCTGGACGACTTCACGATCGATCCCGACGCCGTGCGCCGGGCCCTGACGCCACGCACCAAGTGCATCATCCCGGTGGACATCGGTGGGCTGCCCGCCCGCGTGCCGGAGCTGATGCGCCTGGCCGAGGAGTGCTCCCCGCTGTTCACGCCGGCGGTGAACCTGCGTGTGGCCGGCACCAACCCGCAGATGCGCCTCGGTCGTGTCCTGGTGCTCGCCGATGCCGCGCACTCGTTCGGGGCGCGCATCGGTGGCCGATCGGTCGGCGCCCAGGCCGACATCACCGGGTTCAGCTTCCATGCGGTGAAGAACCTCACCACCGCCGAGGGCGGTGCGCTCGCGTTCAACCTGCCCACGCCCTTCGACGCGGACGAGCTCTACCGCCACTTCAACACCATGAGCCTTCACGGGCAGAGCAAGGACGCACTGGCCAAGACGCAGCCCGGAGCGTGGCGCTACGACGTGGCCTTCCCCGGCTGGAAGTGCAACATGACCGACCTGCAGGCCGCGATCGGGCTCGTGGAGCTGGAGCGCTACGACGACGACACGCTGGCGCGCCGCAAGGCCATCTGCGACCGCTACGACCGTGCCTTCGGGGAGGATGACCGCTTCATCACGCCCACCTTCGGGGACGAACAAAGGACCAGCAGCCACCACCTGTACAGGCTCCGAGTGCGGGGGACCTCCGAGGAGCAGCGCGATGCCATCATCACGGCCATCGGCCGGCGCGACGTGAGCGTGAACGTCCACTTCATCCCGCTTCCCATGCTCAGCTTCTACAGGGGCCTGGGCTATCGGATGAGCGACCACCCGCGCAGCTTCGAGCTGTACAGCCGGGAGATCAGTCTGCCCGTCTACTACGACCTCACCGACGACCAGGTGGACACCGTGGTGGCCGCGGTGAAGGACGCGGTGGCGGAAGTGCTCGGTTGATCCATGGCACTCAAGCGCGCCTTCGATGTCCTGTTCGCAGGCACGGCATTGCTGCTCCTGCTGCCGCTGCTGGTGCTCTTCGCCCTGGCGGTGGCCCTCACCTCACCGGGCGGGGCCTTCTTCCGGCAGGTGCGCGTGGGGCGCCACGGCAGGCCGTTCCGCCTGTTGAAGTTCCGCAGCATGCGGCCGGGCAGCGAAGCCCTGGGCCAGCTCACCATCGGCGGACGCGACCCACGGATCACCGGGGTGGGGCGGTTCCTGCGGCGCACGAAGCTGGATGAACTGCCCCAGCTCTGGAATGTGCTGAAAGGCGACATGAGCGTGGTGGGCCCGCGACCGGAAGTGCCGCGCTATGTGGCGTTGTACACGCCCGAGCAGCAGGTGGTCCTCAGCATCCGCCCCGGCATCACCGGCATGGCCAGCCTGGACTACGTGGATGAGAACGAACTGCTGGCGCGGTCCAGCGATCCGGAGCGCGCCTACGTGGAGGAGGTGATGCCGGCGAAGCTCGCCCTGGACCTGCGGTACGTCCGCGAACGGTCCTTCGCGCTGGACCTGCGCATCATCGCCGCCACCGTGCGGTTGATCTTCAGGGATCGAGCCGCCTAGGCTCATCGGGCATCGGGCCGAGCAGGCGCCGCAGTCGGTCGAGCTCCGCCGCGCGCTCCGCATCCCCCTGCTTCACATAGCTGTGGTGCAGGTTGTTCAACTGGCGCCGCACGATGTCGCGGTTGGTGCAGGGCTGGTAGAAGCCCTCCTGCGGCGCGATCTGGAGCTTCTGCAGGAACTCGTCGATCTCGTTGCGCCCCAGGATGTCGCCCTGGCTGAACGGGTTCACGTAGAACAGGATGTTCTGCTGCAGGCCGCTGCCACCGCCCACACTGTCCTCCTCCAGGTAGGCCAGCACGAAATGGTTCGGCAGGTTCACCCCGCGCAGCGGCAGGTCCAGGTCCTCGGCCACCACCTGGTAGATGATCGACAGGGAAAGAGGGTTGCCCTTGCGGCTGTCGAGCACGTCGTTGATGTAACTGTTCTGCGGGGCGTGGTAGTTGCGCTTGTTGCCCTTGAACCCATGCACCTGGAAGAAGATGTGGTTGAACACGCGCACCTTCTCGAAGGCGGTGAGGTGGTCGTTCAGCTCCAGCCAGATGTCCTGACGGATGGCGGCCAGCCGGGCCTTGATGCGCTGCTCGTCCAGGTCGGCATAGCGATAGCGGCACACGATGAGGGCGCCTTCCAGCAGGTCCTCGCAGCCGCGATCGCACCAGTCCTTCAAGCGAGCCTCCACATGGTCCAGATGCAGGGTATGCAGCAGGTCCTCCACGCGCGTGCGGAACAGATCGCCCTGGTCGTCGATCTCCCAGGCCCGCTCCAGCACAGGCCGCACACGATCGCCGAGCGAAACGATGCGCGACCTGACCTGTGCGTAGATGACCTCGTCGGGATCGTCGATCAGGGTGATCAACGCCTGGATCTCGTTCTCGCTCATGCCCCCCGATGACCGTTGCCCGGCCTCAACGAAAGTACTTGGGCGCCTTCAGGGGGCAGGGGGCCCCGACGGCGTACTTTCAACCACTACGCTGTTGATCGCTCCAGCACTTCGCCCACCATGGTGCGCACGGCGGCATGGTGGTCACGGCTGAACTCGCGGCGGAAGCGGTTGGCCACCACCGTGCACACCGTGCAGGTGCGGTGCCCGAGCAGGGCGCCCAGGCCATAGAGCGCGCTGGTCTCCATCTCGTAGTTGGCGATGCGAAGGCCTTCATGGCGGAAGTCGGTGAATCGCTCGTTGAGCTTCTCCACAGCGGTGCCCAATCGCAGCTGCCGTCCTTGCGGACCGTAGAAGCCGCCGGCTGTGGCGGTGATGCCCGCATGGTTGCCTTCGGCCATCAGCCGCACGAGACCGGCATCGCCGGTGGCCAGGTAGGGGCGGGGCAGGGCACCGGGCCAAGGCACATGGGCCAGGAAGGCATCGAGGATGGCCTCCTCATGGGCCTCGTGCTCATGGGCGTAGTAGTGCAGCACGTTGTCGAGGCCCAGGCCATGCGTGCTCACGATGCGCGCGTCGACGGGGATGTCAGGCTGCAGCGCGCCGCAGGTGCCGAGCCGCACGATGCGCAGGCTGCGGTGCGTCGCGAGCGGGGTGCGCCGTTCCAGGTCCACGTTCACCAGGGCGTCCAGCTCGTTGAGCACGATGTCGATGTTGTCCGTGCCGATGCCGGTGGCCAGCGCGGTGATGCGCGTGCCGTGGTAGACGCCCGTGTGGGAGACGAACTCCCGGTTCTGGGCACGGTGCTCGATGCGCTCGAACAGGGCGCTGATGGTGGCGATGCGCCCGGGGTCACCGGCCACGAGCACGAGGTCGCCCACATGCTCGGGACGAAGGCCAAGGTGGTACACCGAACCATCGGGACCGAGCACCAGCTCGCTGTCGGCCAGTGGATGCCCGGGAGGGATGAGGCGGGTGGCGCGCATGGGCGGGGATTCAGTTGCCGAACACGCGCTTGAGCAGCTCGGTGGTGCGTGCCAGCGGGTTCTCGCGGATCTTCCGCTCCTCGTCGGCCAGCAGGGTGAACAGCCCGGTGATGGCCTTGTCGGTGACGTAGGCGTTCAGGTCGGGGTCCACGGCCTTGCCGCCGGTGAACAGCGCAGCGCCGTTGTAGGCGTTGGCCAGCGGGGTCCAATAGCTCGTGAGCGCCACCTGGGCGGTGGCCTTTTCCACGATGGGGCGGAAGCGGCCCATGAGGGCCTCCGTGGTGCGTTGCCGCAACAGGGTGGTCGCCGCGTCGGGACCGCCCTTGAGGATCGCGAAGCCGTCCTCGACGCTCAGGCCTGTGATGGCGTCCACGAACACCGGAACGGCCTCCTTCACGGCGGTCTCGGCGGCTTTGTTCATGGTGCGTTCGAAGTCCTCCACCGGCTTGGTCATGCCCAGGCCGAGCAGGGTGGTGCGCACCTTCTCGGCCTCGGTGGGGAAGGGGATGCGGATGCGGGGCTCGTTCCAGAAACCGCCGTCGGCGCCGGCCAGGTCCACGCTGCGCTGGCTGCCCACTTCAAGCGCCTGCTTCAGCCCCCGTACCACCTCCTCGTTGCTGAGGCCCGCGCCGCTTCCCTCGCCCCCGAGGATCCGGCCCGCCGTGCCCAGGATCCCTTGAAGGTCCTGCGCGCGGGGCGTCATCGGCGTGGTGAGAAGGGCGATGAGGCCCAGAGCATGCAGGTAGGTGGTCATGGTCGTGCGTCCTGTTCCAGGACGATGCGGATGCGTTCGGGGATGGGGATCGTGGCGTGGGTGAGGTAGTTGAAGCACACCATCACACTGCGGCCCTCGGCACACAAGGTCCGGGCCGTGCCGTCCAGCACGTGCACCCCGTAGGCCAGCTCGAAGCTCTTCCCGCCCACCCGGGTGCACCAGCAGTCCACCTCCACACGATCATGCAGCCGGACCGGTCGGCGGTAGTCCACCTCGTTGCGGCCCAGGATGAGCCCTTCCGTGGTCCAATCGTGCTCGGGACCGAAGAGCGGGGCCAGGTAGGCCATGCGCGCCAGCTCGAAATAAGTGAGGTATACCGCGTTGTGCACATGCCGGGCCATGTCCACATCGGCGAACCGCACCTGCACGGGGGTGGTGACCACGCGCACGGCCATGATCAGGACATGGGGTTCAGGATCACCGAGAACACCACGATGCTGTTCGGATCGCGGTCGTAGTAGAGTTTGTCCAGTGCATCCAGCACGTTCTTGGCCCTGAAATAGGAGGTGTGGAGCTGGTTCTCCCCGCGCATCGTCCACTGGATGGTGTAGGAACTCTCACGCTCCTTGTAGATGCGGACATAGTCCAGCATGGTCCGCAGGGCATCGAGCCGGTCGCCGCCATCGGTGCTGTGAAAGAGGAAGCTTTGGTTGTGCCGCGGGTTGATGGTGATGAGGTAGAGCTTGGTGCGGCCACCGGGTGCCGGCTCGAAGTTGAAGACCAGCCCGTCAGGACCCACACCGATGTGCTCGGCGATCTCCTTCTGCACCTTGGCGATGTCCAGGTTCTTGTCGCGGGTCATGGGCGGGCGGGGATGAGGGCGGCAAAGGTACCCCGCCTACTTCGGCCGTGCCTCATCGAGCGCCTCGAAGACCGAGTTGCGGCTCCGGTACTCGGGGATCAACGCCTTCATCCGTGCCACGAGTTCCTCGGGCGCAACGGTGCCCGCCGCTGCGGCGATCGAACGGATCCCGTCCAGGGTGCCGGGCGGTGGAGCGCCGTGATCGCGGCCGATGAGGATGCGCGGGTGATGCGTGGGCTGGGTGTCCTCCTTCGCCGCCAGCAGCTCCTCGTAGAGCTTCTCGCCGGGGCGCAGACCGGTGTGCACGATGGCGATATCGCGTCCAGGCTCTTTGCCGCTCAGGCGGATCATACGCTCCGCCAGGTCCTGGATGCGCACGGGCGCGCCCATGTCGAACACGTACACCTCGCCGCCCTGCCCCATGGTTCCGGCCTCCAGCACCAAACGGCAGGCCTCGGGGATGGTCATGAAGAAGCGCGTCACCTCCGCATGGGTCACCGTCACCGGTCCCCCGGCGGCGATCTGGCGACGGAAGAGCGGGATCACCGACCCGCTGGAGCCGAGCACATTGCCGAATCGCGTGGTGATGAACCGCGTGGCTGTGCCTTGGGCATGCAGCGCGCGGAGGTAGAGCTCGGCCACCCGCTTGGTGGCGCCCATCACGCTGGTGGGGTTCACGGCCTTGTCCGTGCTCACGAGCACCAGGTCGCGCACACCATGCCGCACGCAGGCATCGGCCACGTTCAGCGTTCCGCCCACGTTGGTGCGCACCGCTTCGGCCGGTTGCAGCTCCATGAGCGGAACGTGCTTGTAGGCCGCTGCATGGAAGACCACCGCAGGCCGGTGATGCGCGATCAGCCGGTCCACGGCCTCGTGTTCGCGCACATCGCCCACCACGGCGGCGATCTCCACCTCCGATGCTTGGCGGTCGAGCTCCACGGCCAGGTCATGCAGCGGGCTCTCGGCCTGGTCCAGCAGCACGAGGCGCTGCACCCCCAGGGCAGCGAGCTGCCGGCAGAGCTCACTGCCGATGCTGCCTGCGGCCCCGGTGACCAGGACGCGCTCGCCCGCGAAGCGGGAACGCACCACGGAGTCATCCAGCCGGATGATGGGGCGGCCGAGCAGGTCCTCGATGTGCACCTCACGGATCTGGCCCGCGCTGAGCTGCCCATTGATCCAGGCGTTCACCGGGGGAATGCTGCGCACCTGCACCCGGGCGGCCATGCAGGCGTCCACCACCTTGCGACGATGTTCCGGATCGGGGTTCATGATGGCGATGATCACCTGCTGCACCTCGCCGTCCGCCAGCAGGGCGGGCAGCCGGTCCGTATGCCACACCTCCACACCCTCGAGCCGCCGTCCGGCCTTGCGCGGATCGTCGTCCACGAAGGCGGTCACCGCATAGCGCACCGATCCTTCGCGCTCCAGGGTGCGCTTGGTGATCAGGCCCGCTTCACCCGCCCCGTGGATCACCACGGACACCCGCTCCTTGCCGCTGCCGCGCGCCTTCAGGTAGAGCAGCTTCACGGCGATGCGCGAGGCGATCATGGCGATCAGGGCGCCCATCGTCTCGATGATGAGCACCGAGAAGGGGAGGAGGTAGCGGCCGTCGACCACCGCTTCGCGGACCAGGTTGAGCGCGGCCAGCACCAGTGACCCGGCCACGACGGTGAAGAAGATGCGGCGCGCGTCCTCGGTGCCTGTATGGCGCACCATGCCGCGCTGGATGCCGGCCAACAGGAAGGAACCCAGCCGCACGGCCAGATAGATGGGAAGCACAGGCCCCAGCAGCTGCCATTCCAAGGTGGGCACCTGGAAGTTGAAGCGCAGCTGATAGGCGGCCACCAGGGCCGTGAGGCAGAGACCGAGGTCCAGGAGCAGGACCGCCCAGCGGGGAAAGGCCTTCGCGCGTTCCATGCAGCGTGCCGGGCCAAGGTACGGGACGCCTGCGCGTCGCGGCCGTGGGTTTTCTTTGCGGTCTCCGATGCCCCGCATCCTGTTCATCGGCGCGCACCGCCGCGACCGCTCCCCGAGCCAGCGCTACCGGTTCGACCAGTTCATCCCGTACTGGGAGAAGCACGGCTTCACCGTGCACTACGCGTCCTTGATCGACGAGACGGACGACGCGGTCTTCTACACCCCCGGCAACCTGGCGGCGAAGGCGCGCATCTTTTTGAAGAGCTACCGCCTGCGGCAGCAGCATGTGGCCATGGCGCCGCAGTTCGACCTGGTCCTCATCCAGCGGGAGGCCTTCATGACCGGCAGCACGCGGTTCGAGCGGGCCCTGGCCCGCTGCGGGCCACCGGTGATCTACGACTTCGACGACGCCATCTGGCACATGGACGTCAGCGACGGCAACCGGCGGCTCCGCTGGTTGAAGGATCCCGGCAAAACGGCCACGTTGATCCAGCATGCCCACCACGTGATCGCGGGCAACGACTACCTGGCCGACTACGCCCGGCAGCACAACCCGCAGGTGGAGGTGATCCCCACGGTGATCGACACGGAGCGCTATCGGCCACGGGTGCACGGGCCCTCGACCGGGCCTGTGGTGATCGGCTGGACCGGTAGCCAGACCAGCATGGCCCACCTGCGGAAGGTGACGCCCATGCTCGAGGAGCTCGGGCGGCGGTGGGGCGACCGCATCCGCCTGCGGGTGGTGAGCGACCGCCCCTTCACGCTGCCGGGGCTGCACGTGGAGAACGTGCCCTGGCGAAGCAGCACCGAGCCGGAGGACCTGGCGTCGATGGACATCGGCATCATGCCCCTGCGCGACGACCCGTGGAGCCGGGGTAAATGCGGGCTCAAGGGCCTGCAGTACATGGCCATGGGCGTTCCCCCGGTGATGTCGCCCGTGGGCGTCAATACCGGCATCGTGCGCGACGGGGAGAACGGCTTCCTGGCGGCCGACCAAGCGGAATGGCTGGAGAAGCTGGGCCTGCTGATCCAGGATCCCGACCTTCGTGGCCGGCTGGGCCTCGCCGCGCGCCGCACCGTGGAGGAGCGCTTCTCCACCGTGGCCTGGCGCGATCATTACATCGACCTGTTCAACCACCTCATCAGAACCCATGGAAACCCACACCGAACTGAAGACCACCGCGCTGCGGCACGTGCATGAGGCCCTTGGCGCCAAAATGGTGCCCTTTGCCGGCTTCCTGATGCCCGTGCAGTACAGCGGCGTCACCGACGAGCACCTCGCCGTGCGCAACGGGGTGGGCCTGTTCGATGTGAGCCACATGGGCGAGTTCCTCGTCCGCGGCCCCGGTGCGCTCGACCTCATCCAGCGCGTCACCAGCAACGACGCCTCCAAGCTCACCGTCGGCAAGGTGCAGTACAGCTGCCTGCCCAACGACGCTGGCGGCATCGTGGACGACCTGCTGGTGTACCGCATGCAGCATGCGGACGACCACCACTACGTGCTGGTGGTGAACGCGGGCAACATCGCCAAGGACTGGAACTGGATCAACGCGCACAACACCTTCGACGCCAAGCTGGAGGACATCAGCGACCACATGGGCCTGCTGGCCGTGCAGGGCCCCAAGGCCGCGGCCACCCTGCAGGGCCTCTTCAGCGTGGACTTGTCCGCCATGGCCTACTACACGGCGCAGTACGCGGAGATGAAGGGCGTGGGCCTGGTGCTCATCAGCGCCACGGGGTACACTGGCGCCGGCGGCTTCGAGGTGTACGTGCCCAACCCCCTGGCGGAGAAAGCCTGGAACGCCATCATGGCGGCGGGGGCTGCGCACGGGATCAAGCCCTGCGGACTGGCCGCGCGCGACACCCTGAGGCTGGAGATGGGTTTCTGCCTTTACGGGAACGACATCGACGACAGCACCTCGCCCATTGAGGCCGGCCTGGGCTGGATCACCAGGTTCACGAAGGACTTCATACATTCTGCCGCCTTGAAAGCGCAGAAGGACAACGGTACCGCGCGCCGTCTGGTGGGCTTCGAGCTCATCGACCGGGGCGTTCCGCGCCACGGCCACACGGTGGTGGACGCCTCTGGCGCCGTCATCGGCACGGTGACCAGCGGCACGCACAGCCCCTCGCTGCAGAAGCCCATCGGCCTGGCCTACGTGCCATCGGCCCTGGCGGCACCGGGGTCCGAATTGTTCATCGACGTGCGCGGCAAGGCCCTGCGCGCCCGGGTGGTGGCGCTGCCCTTCTACAAGGCCCCGGCATGAGCACACGCGTCATCAACCCCGATTACCGATACCGGGTGGAGGTCTGCTTCCTGCCCGACCAGTATCCGCTGTATGCGCAGGACATGGACATCGTGGTGGTGATCGATGTGCTGCGCGCCACCAGTGCCATGGTCACGGCGTTCGAGCACGGGGTTGAGCGCATCATCCCGGTGAGCACGGTGGAGGAGGCCCGTCAATTCCTCGGGCGTGAAGGCCACATCGTGGCCGCCGAGCGCAACGGAGAGGTGGTGGAGGGATTCCAATATGGCAACTCACCGCTGGCCTTCCGGGGCCCGGAGGTGGCGGGCAAGACGCTGGTGATGACCACCACCAACGGCACCCGCACGATCGCGATGGCCCAGGGGGCGAAGCGGATGGTGATCGGCGCCTTTCTCAACCTCACCGCCCTCAGCGATTGGCTGGTGCGACAGGACGGCAACGTGCTGCTGCTCTGCGCCGGCTGGAAGGGCAAGTTCAACCTGGAGGACAGCACCTTCGCCGGTGCCGTGATGGACCGCTTGTTGGAGAGCGGCAAGTTCGGCCTGGAGGAGGACAGCAGCATCGCCGCCCAATACCTCTACCACGCCGCCCGCGACAACTTCATGAGCATCCTGAAGGCCGCACCCCGCCGGCGCAGGATCGAGCAGTTGCAGATGCTGCCCGACGTCAAGTTCTGCCTCACCGCCGACACCAGCACGGTGATCCCCATGCTGAAGGACGGGGTGCTTGTGCCCATGAAGTACGAACCTGTGGCCTGATGCGCAGCGGACGCTCCGCCTTTCCCCTCGTGCTGGTGGCGGTGCTGCTCGCCTGGCCCGTGCTGCTCGCCGAGGAGGCCGGCAGCTGGGGCTTCTACGGCCACAAACGGATCAACCGGATGGCCTGCTTCACGCTGCCGCCGGCCATGTTCCCCTTCTTCAAACGCCACATCGACTTCATCAGCGACCACGCGGTGGACCCCGACCGGCGCCGCTACGCCGACCCCGAGGAGGCCCCCCGGCACTACATCGACATCGACCATTACGCCCACGGAGGCCAAGACCCCTTCGCGGTGATGCCCGAGCGCTGGAACGACGCGGTGGCCAAGTTCACCGAGGACACCCTGAAGGCGTACGGCATCGTTCCATGGCACGTGAACGTGATGTACGGCCGTCTGGTGAGCGCCTTCCAGCGCGGCGACGTGGATCGCATCCTGCGCAACGCCGCCGACCTGGGCCATTACGTGGCCGACGCGCACGTGCCCCTGCACACCACCGAGAACTACAACGGCCAGCTCACCGGCCAGCACGGCATCCACGCCTTCTGGGAAAGCCGCATCCCCGAGCTGAGCGCCGAGGGCTACGACCACCTCATGGGCCGTGCGCGCTACATGGACGCCCCGCTGCGCACCGCCTGGGATGCCGTGCGCGACAGCCACGCGGCCGTGGACAGCGTGCTCGCCATCGAGCGCAGCGTGGACGAGGCCTGGTCGGACGACCGGCAGTACGTGATGGAGGAGCGCGGCCGCACGGGCATGCGCACCTACAGCAGGGAGTACACGGCCGCCTACGAAGCTGCGATGGACGGCATGGTGGAGCGTCGGATGAACGCCAGCATCATCGTCCTGGGCAGCTTCTGGTACTCCGCCTGGGTCGACGCCGGCCAACCCGACCTCGATCGCCTGGAGCAGAAGGAGGTCAGTGACAGCCTCAAGCGCGTGATCGCCGCCGAGGAGGAACAGTTCCGCATCGCCCGGCAGGCCTTCGGCCGGGACCATCCGGAGTAGGCCGCTCAGGAGCGCGGTGCCTGGAAGAGCGCCGACACCCCTTCGTCGTTCAGTGACACCAGGGTGAACACACCGAGCAGCAGGCCAAGCGGGATGTTCAAGAGGTCGAAGGCAGCCACCACCATGCAGGCGGTGCGGTTGGTGCGCTTGGCGAGCCAGCTCCCGCACAGGAGGTTCAGGATGCCCACGATCTCCACCAACGCGAAGAGCACCCAGCCCAAGGCGCTGAGGAAGGTGCCGACCCAGGCGGGGATGTCGCTGTTCGCCTGCTCGGCCAGCCAGTCGCTGCCCATGAAGCTACCGATGAACACGAGCGCCAACAGGGCCAGGCCGGAGAAACACACGAAGGCGCCATACGCATAGTGCAGGGCGGAAAGGGTGCGGAGCCGGGCGTTGGGATCCATGAACGGGGGGGTGTGGAGGTGAAGTTGCTTGTCCGGAGCGTGCCCGGACCTGCTCTTCGGATGAACGGAACACGACCAGCATGAGCGGATGCGCGACAGGACGGATCAGCGCACGACGACGAAGCGTTCCGTCGCCACCACGCGACCATCCACGACCAACGAAGCGGTGTGGGCACCGGCCGCGCCGGCATGATGGTAGTGCACATCCGTGCGTCCGGGGGACAGGCGCAGGGGCATCCGTCCGATCGCCCGGCCGTCCACCGCGCGGATCAGCAGGTAGGCCTCCGTCCGTGTGGAAAGGCTTTGCGGTGCGTGCACCGTGAACAGGGCCTCCTGTGGGAAGGGGTCCGGAACAGGCGGGCTCAACCAGGTCCATGCCGCCTGGGCAGCTGGTTCCGGAACCCCGATGCCCCAGCAGGAGATCCCGTAGGGGAGGTCATCCGCCGGCTGGGGCGGCGTGTCGGCGTCATTGCCTTTCACCTGTTCGCGGGTGAAGGGGCTCATCACGCCGTTGCTGTCCACCACGGCCACACTGATGGCGTAGGCCAGCCCCCCGGTGAGGCCGGGGACGAGAAAGCTGGTGTCCGCAGTTCGGTACACCGCATCGAAGTCGGGGCCGCTGTTGGTGCGCCGAACGCCGATGCGGTAGGCCATGTGGCCCGATGCCGGCGTGAAGCTCACGCGCAGGCCGGCCGGCTCGTCGTGCACCACGAACTCCGGTTCAGCCGGACCGAGCGCCATCAGCACCGCCGCCATGCCGTTGATCAGCGTGTTGCGCTGAAGGTAGTTGAAGTCCACGAAGAAGCTGTCCACCTCCAGGTCGCCGTCGGTGTCCACGCCCAGCACATCATCGCTCGTGTGCTGATGGTCGGTGTACCACGCGCTGTCCACCACGGCGCTGCCGTGCTCGTTGGCGCTGGTGAAGCGCACGTTGCGGAAGCCCTGCGCACGGAAAGGGATGTGATCGCCGCCGCGGCCGTCACGGTCCTCGCGGTCCATCACCTCCACGGCCATGGGCACGGCCATCTGGTCCTGCAGCTTCTCCTCATACAGCAGCCGCACCGTGCGGGCGAAGGTGCGGTGCGGCGTGGCGATGCTGCCCGAGGCGAAGAGGCGCACGCGCAGGCTGTCCACTGATCCAGGCGGCGCGCAGGACGGGGCGCTGGACGTTTGCCCGCAAAGCACCCCGCCCACGATGTCGTTGTTCTGCACCGCCTTGATGGCGATGCCTTCCTGCGCGCACCATAGCGCCATGGCCTCGGCGCCCACCAGGCCCTGTTCCTCGCCGGTGGTGAGCATGAACACGACGGTGTGTCTGAAGCTGTACCGGCTCATCACCCGCGCGAGCTCCAGCACGAGCGCCGATCCGCTGCCGTTGTCCTCCATGCCGGGCGCGGGGCAGTCCACGTCACAATCGCCCGCGCAGCGGCTGTCCAGGTGGGCCTCGATCAACACCAGCTGGTGGTCGGCGGGGTCGCTGCCGGGCAGCACGGCGAGCACGTTGCGCCAGCCGAAGGCATCACCGCACGACCCGTTGGGCCAGTCGAACTGGAGAAAGGCGGGTAACAACCGGCCTTCGTTCGCCTGACCCGTGCGGGCGAAGTGCGCGAAGGCCCAGCGGCGCGCGGCGCCGATGCCCTGCGTGTCGCTCACCGTATCGCTGTACGAGTGGCGTGTGTGGAAGCCTTCCAGCACCTCCAGAGCGGCGCGCAACGAGTCGGCGTCCAGCGCATGCCGCATCTCGCACAGCATGGTGGCGTGGTCCGTGATGGGGGAGGAGGCCGCGTAGATCGCGGGATCGTACTGGCCGCGGAGCACCTGCTCCACTTCGGCATCGGTCACCACGATATTGGTCACCGGTTGCGCCGTGGCGGGCAATGCGGTAAGCAGGAGCAGGGTGGGCAGGGAACGCATGGGCGGGATGTGCCGAAAAGGTACACCCCGCCCGTCAATGCGTGCCGATCAGCGCCCGCGCGAACGACTGCCGCCACCACCCGAGGGCGCACGGCCACCGCCGCCGCCTCCACCACCCGAACGAGAGGGGGCGGGAGCGGACGGCCGTGCCGACCCGCCGGGGCGCGCCGGACTGTAGTTCCGTTGCGGCGCACTGGGCCGGGTGGTGGGGGCCGTACGCTGCGGGGGCGCCACATCGCGACGCGGTATCGTGGGCTGCGTGCGGTATTGCTGGTAGGTGCGGTCACGCTCCACGGCACGCTGCCGGTCCTGCTGGATCCGGTAGGGGTCCTGCGGTGCGGGGCGCGCTTCGGGCCGGGCCTCAGGTGCCGGGGCCGGGCGCGTGCCTGGGGCGGGCTCCGGAGCCGGGCGGGCCTCCGGCTGCGTCACGGCGGGGCGCGTGCGGTCGGTGCCGCTCGAAGCGGGCGCAGGCCGCGGCGCAGGCACCTTCTCCCATGCCTGCCCGGTGTAGCGCTCGGCCGTGCCGTTGGTGCGGCGGTACACGTTGCCGGCCGCATCGGTGAAGTGGTCCGCGGCGGGTTGCTTGCTGATGCTCGACGACGGCGTCGCACGGGAGACCTGGCTGGCCGTCACGCCCGGTCGCTGGCGCGAGGCGTACAAGCTGTTCGCGGGCGCAGCGGTCCCCGGAGCGCTTCGTGATGCGCTGAGCGTGCCGCGATGGCCGTAGTAGCTGTTCACCGTGCCATGGCAGCAGGGCGGCACGTACTGGCAGGGGCCCCACCAGCCCCAGCCTCCGTAGCCCCAACCACCCCAGCCCCAGCCGCCCCAACCCCAGTTCCAACCGCCCCAGCCCCAACCCCAACCGGGGCCGTACCAGTTGTAGCCCCAACCACCGCCGAAGCCCCAACCGCCCCAGGGGTCGTAGAACATGCCGAAGCCCCAGGTGAAGGGGCGCGGGCGCCAGAACCTCGGCCACGGGTCGTAGTAGAACCCGGTGCCGTACACCACCACGCCGCCCTGCACGTAAGCCCCCATGTAGCCCGGGGTGTAGCCCATGTACACCCAGTCCGGCGTGTGGTCGTAGATGTACACGTAGCGCAGGTTGTAGGCCTCGCTGCTGGGCGGGATGTCGTTCACCGCGTCAGGCACCGCGGTGCTCACCATCCACGGTCCGTCCGGCGTTGCGCTCTCGAACCAGATGCCATTGTCGCACGCATGGTAGCGGCCGTTGATGCGCAGCACGCTGGTGCTGGCGTTGCGGGCGAGTTCCACGGAAGTGCCCGGCACCAGCTCGAACTCCGGTGCTCCTGCGTAGGTCACCGTGAGGCTCGCGCTGCGCCGGTCCACCTTGGCGGTCTGCGGGATGCGGGCGTCGCGCACGGCTTCGCGGGCCGCGGGCGTACCCGCGACATGGGTCAGCACCGCGTCCTTCTTGCTGCCTTCGGGGATCGCTTGGAAATCGCGCGGCAGGTCGGCCGAGGGCACGAAGGTCCAGGTCCCGCTGCGCAGGTCGCTCGTGCGGTACCAGCGGCCGCTCAGCAGCGCATAGTGCTGCTGCGTGGCGATCTCCAGGAACAAGTTGCGATCGGTGTTCATCACGGCCAGCAGGCCGGTGTTCTCCACGGGTTCATACTGAGGCGGCCCGTCCAGGTCCAGCAGTTCGGCGGGTGTGGTGCGCATCACGATCACGGGCACCTGGCCTTCCGCCCCGGCGGTGGAGGTGAGGGCCGCGCTGTCGCCCGCCTTCGCCGCCAGTTCGCGCAGCACCTGGGGCACGTCGCGCTGTACGCTCCAGGGACCTTCCAGCGCGGTGCTCCGGTACCAGAGGCCCGAGCCGTAGAGGTAGTGTAGACCGTTGTGCCGCAGCACCAGGAAAGGTGTGTTGGACACGCGCTCCACCCGGGCCGCCTTGGCCGAGCGATACACCGGGTCGTCCGTATCGGGGACGTCGTCCAGCGTTTCGTAGCGCGGCGCACCATCGATGAAGAGCAGTGCGCTCGGCGACTCGGTGTAGATGATCTCCGGGGCGTCGTTCTTCAGGCCGTCCTCGCGGGAGCGTTCATCCTCCAGCGCGGCCACCAGCAGGTCCATGCTCAGCTGGGGCGTGCGTCTGGGGATCTCGGCGCTCAAGGTGGTGCGCAGGCGCAGCAGTTCGCCCTCGTCGGTGATGCCCGGAAAGCGCGCGTCGGTGACGCTGAAGGCCACCAGGCGGCCCATGCGGTTGCCCCGGTCCATCTCCAGCATACCATCGCCCCACACGGCACCGAAAACGGCGGCCTTGTCGGCGGGGCGCTTCACGGCCACGGCCATGCGTGCGGCGAAGTGGTTGCCTGAGAGACGCTCGGGCTGGGGTGCGAACACCTGGTATTCGGCACTTTCCGCCGTGAAGCGGAGCGGCCATTCCTCCTGCGCGATCAGCGGGGCGGCGGCCACCAGGCCGGCGATCCCCAGGGAGCGGAACATGTTCATCGCTGCTGGACCATTGGACGGGTCCCACCAAGGAATGTCAAATACCCTGCCGGAACCGTGCGCCCTGCCACGGCCACGAAAAACCCCGCGCCTCGGGTGAGGCGCGGGGCTCGTTCATGATCGGAGGTCGTCAATCGTTCTTGTCGTCGTCGCCGAAGTTCAGGCCCACCGTCAACCCGTAGGTGAGGTAGCGCGAGCCGATGTCCTTCACCCGGATGTTGTCGCTGAACACGCGGCTCAGCCCGAAGCTCACGCTGGGCTCCAGGGTGAAGAGCCCCATGTCGAAGCCCAGGCCGGCGTCCACGTTGAAGGAGCCGTTGTTGAAATCGCCCTTGTTCCATCCGATGTCGTCGTCACGGTCGTCCACGCTCAGCAGCACGTCGTAGGTGGGGCCGGCGAAGATGCGCAGGTCGAACTGATAGCTGTCCACGATGCGGTATCCGCCCAGCAGCTTCAGGCGCAGGTTGGTGCGGATGATATCCCCCTCGGCCACCACCGAGTCGTTGAGCAGGGTCTTCACGGCCGTCACGTTGCGGCCGAAGAACACACCGGGCTGCACGTAGGCGCGGTTGCCGATGCGGAAGTCGGTGCCCACCTGCCAGCCGACCGTGCCGCGGAATTCCACGTTGGGGTCGTCGTCGGTGAGGTGCTGGTAGGTGAGGCCCAGCTGCGGATTCACTTGGAACTGGGCGGAAGCCGCGCCGGCCAGGGGCACGAGAGCGGCGATGAGCAGGAACTTTTTCATGGCGTTGGCTGTTGCCGAACCCACATTTTCAAGCCGCGTGCCAAAGCCGGCTCAGCCCTGGCCGTCAGCGCGTTCCACGGCGATGCCCACCTCGTTGCGGCGCCCCAGCAGCTGCCACGGCGGGTCGTAGCCCATCACCACGGGGCGTCCGACCGCACGCCACGGCGAACCCTCCAACGCACGCTGCAGGCGCTCCACCTCGCGGGCGATCCGAAGGTCGGTGGCATGTCCCCCGAAACGCACGCAGGCCATCCGCATCGGCGGGCGCTCCACCACCAGCACCGCTGGGTCGTCGGGCACGGGGAGGTCATGGTCCGAGCGTCCACCGGGCATGCCGAAGAACACCGTGTAGCCCCGATCGCCCTGCTCCAGCGTCACCGGGGCCGTCATGGCGATGCGTTCCTCATGGTCGTTGCCACCGAAGATGTAGCGGGCCAGGTAGCGGAAGCCCATCGGAGCAGCCTCGGCGTAGCGGGCCTTCTGCGTGCTGTGCCCCGCGGCCCATTGCGCCGGATACGCGCGGACCTCGACCTCCCGCAGCCGCTCCACCACGCGGTAAGGCACCTGCTCCACGCGGCGCACCGCCCAAAGGCTCACCAGCTGCGCCAATAGGAACAGCACGGCCACCACAGCGGTGATCAGCAGGGTCCATTTCATGCCAGGGGAACACCGCAGGGGCAGGCATCGTTCGCCCGGCCGAACTTCGCGGCATGGCCAGGGCGGAGAAAGGGACCGTGGTGGTGATCGGCGGCGGCGCGGCCGGCCACATGGCCGCCATCGCCGCATCCTCCCAGGGGGCGCGCGTGCTCTTGCTCGAGGGCAGCGACAAGCTGCTGGCCAAGGTGCGCATCAGCGGAGGCGGTCGTTGCAACGTGACGCACGCCTGCGTGGAGCCGGCGCGGTTGGCGCGCCATTACCCGCGCGGAGGACCGTTCGTGCGCAAGGTGTTCGAGGCCTTCGGCCAGCCGCACACGGTGGCCTGGTTCGCCGCCCATGGTGTGCGGCTGCACACCGAGGCCGACGGTCGCATGTTCCCCAGCACCAACGATTCGCGCACGGTGATCGACGCGCTCACTCACGCGACGCAGCGCGCCGGTGTCGTCACCCGCCTGCAGCACCCGGTGCGCGGCCTGGACCCGGTGGAAGGCGGTTGGCGGCTAACCGGAACCTTCGGCAGCATGGACGCGGCCGCCGTGGTGGTGGCCACCGGCGGCAGCCCCAAGCTGGAAGGGCTCGGTTGGCTGCACCAGCTCGGGCATTCCGTGGTACCACCCGTCCCGTCGCTCTTCACCTTCAACATCCCCGATGTGGGCCTGCGCGCGCTGATGGGCGTCGCCGCGGATCCCGTGCGGGTACGCCTTGCCGGGCTGAACCTTGACGCCCTTGGGCCCGTGCTCATCACCCACTGGGGCCTCAGCGGACCAGCGGTGCTGCGCCTCAGCGCCTTCGGGGCAAGGGCGCTCCACGAGCGCGGCTACCGGTACACGGTGCTCGTGGACTGGACGGGAGGGGTGGGGGAGGCCACCGTGGTGCATGCGCTGGACCGGGCCATCGCCGACCACCCGCGCAAGCAGGTGGTGAACACGCCGCTCTTCGGCCTTGCCTCCCGGTTGTGGACCTACCTCTGCTGCACCGCTGAGCTGCCGGAGACCAAACCCTGGGGTGAGCTGGGCCGCAGGGGACGCGACAAGCTCGTGGCCGTGATCACCAACCAACCGTTCCAGGCCCAGGGCAAGACCACCTTCAAAGAGGAGTTCGTCACCGCAGGTGGCATCGACCTGGCCCAGGTGGACCCTCGCACCCTGGAAAGCCGCGTGGCACCCGGGCTCCACTTCGCCGGCGAAGTGCTGGACATCGACGGCATCACAGGCGGCTTTAACTTCCAAGCCGCGTGGAGCACGGGCCATGTCGCGGGCCGACATGCCGCCCAATGCACCACCTGAACCGTTCCCTCCCGCGACACGTTCCCCTCATGATGAGCTTCCGTCCGTCCACCGTCCTCCTGTGCATCTCCATGCTGGTCCTCGCCACGCCGGGGACCGGCCAGTCCACGTACCGCATGGACGCCGCACAGCTGCTGCAGCAGGGCGACATCGAGCTGCGGCTGGGCAACAGTGAGCGGGCCTTGCAGCACTATACCAACGCCATCCAGACCGACCCCGGCTATGGCGATGCGTACATGAAGCGGGCAAGCCTGTACCAGCGGCTCGGCATGTACACCGGTGCACTGCAGGACATGGACAAGGCGTTGGAACTGAACCCGTATTCGGAGCATGTCCTGGATCGGCGAGCGAGGCTGAAAGTGCTGATGACCGACTACAAGGGCGCCGAAGAGGACCGTGACAAGGCGGTATCGCTGGCGCCCTACGACACGCTCATCGAGGAGCACCGCGCCGACGAGCAGTTGCTGATGCAGGAGCCGTTGAAGGCCATCCGGAGCCTGTCCGTGATGCTGGGCCGCACGCCGAACGACCCCTGGCTGCACCTGAAGAAGGCCCTGGCCCACCTGCAGGCCGGGCAACCGGTGGAAGCGCTGGATGAAGCGGCACTGGCCCTCACGCTGGACAGCACGCTCGCCATCGCGCACGACCTGCGGGGCCTTGCCTACGAGCGGCTGGGCCGCACCGAAGAGGCCTTCACCGCCTACGACCGCGCCGTGCGCCTTGACCCGGGCTTCGCGATGGCCTGGTTCAACCGTGGCCGGGCCCATCGCGCCGCCGGACGGGGCGCGGCCGCCGAGGCCGACCTGGACAGCGCCCTTGCCCGTGCCGCCGACCTGCCGCAGGTGTGGTTCGAGCGGGCCCTTGTGCGCAAGGAGCTCGGCGACATGGAAGGGGCCCTGCAGGACCAGAGCCGTGTGATCGGCCTGTCGCCCGGCACCATGGAAGCCCTGTTCAACCGCAGCTTCGCCCGCAAGCAGCTCGGCGACCATGTGGGTGCGCTCTACGACGCCGAGCAGGCCATCGCTCTGCGGCCGGACGACCCCGACGCGTGGGACCTCAAGGGCAGCATCCACCTCCTGCTGGGGGAGCATGGCGAGGCCGTGGCCCACTACGATCGCGCCATCCAACTGGACCCGACCGCCGCACAGCCGCACTACAACAAAGGCATCGCCCTGGTGATGGCCTACCAGCTGTACGAGGGCTGTCGCGAGCTGCACCGCAGCCAGGAGCTCGGCGCGACGAAGGCGGCCGAGGCCATCCGCTATTTCTGCGCATTCTAGGCGTCCGCCTATCTTGAGCGCCTCACCCTGACACGATGCGCTCCTCCCTGATCCTGCCGGGCCTGGCCCTGCCCGCCCTGCTGATGGCCCAGACCGAATGTGGCAACGGCCGCTACACCGACCCTGCCCTGTTCGACAGCCTCACCGTGACGCTCGCTGTGCCCTTCGGCGCCAACACCGGCGTGGGTGGCACGCTGCAGACCTTGTACATGGACGTGTACGCGCCGGTGGGCGACACCCTCTCCGAGCGGCCGGTGGTGCTGGTGGCCTTCGGCGGCAGTTTCGTGGCCGGTTCCCGCGCCGACGTGGCGGAGATCTGCGAGGCTTTTGCCCACCGCGGCTACGTGGCCGTGGCGCCGGACTACCGCGTGGGCTTTTTCTTCCCCAACGCCACCACCACCCAGCAGGCGGTGATGCGCGGCGCCCACGACATGCGGGCCTGCGTGCGCTTCCTGCGCAAGACCGTGGCCGAGGACGGCAACCCGTACGGCATCGACGTGGACCGCATCATCGTGGGCGGCGTCTCCGCCGGGGCCATCGCCGCCATCCACGCCACCTACCTGGACCAACCTGCGGAGCTGCCCGCGGTGCTGGTACCCGACTCGGCGGCGCTCGGCGGCATCGAAGGCAACTCCGGCACGCCCACCTACTCCAGCGAGGTGCTGGCCTGTTTCAGTTATAGCGGCGCCATCGGCGACACCAGCTGGATCGTACCCGGCGACCAGCCCTTGGTGAGCGTGCATGAAGCGGGCGATGCCATCGTGCCGTGCTACACCCAGGAGGTGAGCGTGTTCGGCATCCCCACCGGCCTCATCGCCAGCGGTAGCGCGCACATCCACCAGCACGCGGAGGCCATCGGGCTCGAACATTGTTTCCTGCTGTATCCGGGGAATGGCCATGTGGGCTACTTCAACACCGACCCGCAGGGGTCCGAAGCCATTGTGGTGGACTTTCTGGCCAACGTGGTCTGTGGACAACCCGCAAGCTGCGGGCTGCAGGCGGCATCGGTGACCGAAGAAGCCGTGGCCGCACCCCTCGCCGTGTTCCCCAACCCCAGCACCGGGCGCTTCACCGTCACCCTGGCCCAAGCGACCATCCTGGACCTCTTCGATGCCACGGGCCGCTTGGTCTTCAGCACCACCGAACCCACCGGCGACCGCGTCCTGGACCTGGACCTGGGGCCGGGCACCTACCTGCTGCGCGACCGGATGCAGCCGGGCCGCGTCACCCGCATCCTGATCCAAGAACGCTGAGAACAGGACGGAAGCCACCGGCGAGAAGGAACAAGGATCATGTACGAAGAGGGAGGAGCAAGGAAGCCAACGGCCGGAAGCACGATGCGGGCAACTTGAGGCTTGAGGCTGGAAGCCGGGGGCTTTCGGCTGGAGGCTTGCGGCTGGAGTCCGGTGCCTTTGGCCCCCCCCCGATCTCTTCACTTCTCCGCGCTTACCCCATCCACAACCGCGGCCCGGCTGGCCCACCCGTGGGCTTCGAGCACCGCTTCCGGTTCGGTGACGCCATAGCAGCGCTCGGCCAGGGCCCGGCCCGCCGCGTCGTACCGCAGCCACACGCCGTGCTTGCGACCATCCACATAGGTGCCGCTGCTCTCGAGGCGACCGTTGGGGTGGTGGAAGGCGAAGGCGCCATGGGCCACCTGCAGGCCGGCATCGCGGTAGGTGCCGGTCATCCGCAGGCTTCCGGTGGGTCCGGTGATGCGTACGGCATACCCGTCGTTCGTGGGGCTCACCACCCGCAGGTGATCACCGGTGGGCGAGGGGCGCAGGGCGACGTCCACGCGCTCGTAGCGCACCTTGTCCACCGTGAGGGCGGCGGTGCCGCTGGCCTGCATGCGGCTCAACTGTTCACGGTCGGCGGGCACGGTGCTCAGTTGGGCGTGGGCGAAGGAGGAGAGGAGGATGGCGATGGGGAGGAGCGTGCGGGTCATGGGGGTCGGTTGTTGATGGGGCAAAACTGGTCCGCCCGGCCACGGCCCGCATCCGGCCCCGAGCAGGTGGCGGCCCCGATCGAGCAGGTGGTGGGGTCGCATGTTGCTCCTCAGGGAAGTGCACGGTCAGCCCAGCCTTCGCAGCCCCTACCTTGTTCCCATGCTCGACCAACTTCTTTCCACCCTGCAGGGCCAGGTGGCCCCGCAGCTTGTGCAACAGCTCGGCCTCAACGAGGACCAGGCCAAGGGATCCGTCGCCGCCGCGGGCGACAGCGTGAAACAGGTGCTGGGCGGGGGCGACGGCGTCGGACTGGACGACGTAATGAACCTCTTCAGCAACGCGCCGAACAGCGCCGGGGCGAACGGCATCCTGGACAACATCGGCAAGGTCTTCAACCAGAAGCTCACCGGCGAAGTGGGCCTCGACGGCCAGCAGGCCGGCGGGGTGATGGCCCTGGTGCTGCCGCTGCTCACCCAACTGCTCAGCGACAAGATCGGCGGCAACGCCGGCAACCTGCAGGGGCTGCTGGGCGAGCTGGGCAAGGGCGGCGACCTGGCCGGCATGGCCAAGGGCCTGCTGGGCGGCCTGTTCAAGTAAGGGGCGCGGCGCGCCTGTACTTTCGTCGCCATGCGAACGACCGAGGAGTTCACCCAGGCGATGCAGGCGGGCTACGCCGTGCAGGGCGGTTCCATCGTGCTGGGCGCGCCGCTGCACCAGGGCACCTGCGTGGCGGCCGCTCCCGTGCGTGTGCCCCTGCGCACCATGAACCGCCACGGACTGATCGCCGGCGCCACCGGCACGGGCAAGACCAAGAGCCTGCAGACGCTGGCCGAGCAGCTCAGCCTGCACGGGGTGCCCAGCCTGCTGATGGACATCAAGGGCGACCTGAGCGGCATCGCCGCGCCGGGTTTGGCCAACGACAAGATCACTACGCGCCACCAGCAGCTCGGGTTCCCCTACGAACCCGCGACCCTGCCGGTGGAGCTGCTGAGCCTCAGTGGCGAGAAGGGCGCCCGGCTGCGCGCCACCATCAGCGAGTTCGGACCGGTGCTGCTGGGCCGCATCCTGGAGCTCAACGACACCCAGCAGAGCGTGCTGGCCCTGGTGTTCAAGTACTGCGACGACAACGGGCTGCCGTTGCTCGACCTGAAGGACCTGCGTCGCGTGCTGCAATTCACCACCCAGGAGGGCAAGGCCGAGGTGCAGAAGCAGTACGGCGCGGTGAGCCCCGCCACGGTGAACACCATCCTGCGCAAGCTGATCGAAGTGGAACAGCAGGGCGCGGACCGCTTCTTCGGCGAGCGAAGCTTCGATGTCAACGACCTGCTGGCGCAACGCGACGGCAAGGGCGTGGTGCACATCGTGCGCCTCACCGACATCCAGGACAAGCCGCGGCTCTTCAGCACCTTCATGCTCTGCCTGCTGGCGGAAGTGTACGCCACCTTCCCCGAGGTGGGCGACCCGGAGAAGCCGAAGCTCTGCCTCTTCATCGACGAGGCCCACCTGATCTTCAGCACGGCCACCAAGCCCCTGCTGGAGCAGATCGAGACCATCATCAAGCTGATCCGGAGCAAGGGGGTGGGGGTGTACTTCTGCACACAGGACCCCACGGACGTGCCCGAAGCGGTGCTGGGACAGCTGGGCCTGAAGGTCCAGCACGCGCTGCGCGCCTTCACCGCCAAGGACCGCACGGCCATTCGGCGCACGGCGGAGAACTACCCCCTCACCGACTTCTATGATACGGAGACCCTGCTGACCACACTGGGCATCGGCGAGGCACTGGTGACGGCGCTGAGCGAGAAGGGCACGCCGACCCCGCTGGCCCACACGCTGATGCGGGCGCCCGCCACCCGCATGGACGTGCTGAGCCCACTGGAGCTGGATGGCCTCGTGGCCCGTAGTGCACTGGCGGCCAAGTACAACGAGGTGATCGACCGCGACAGCGCCTTCGAGCTGCTGGAGAAGCGCCTGAACGGGGAGGAGGGCGAGGCGAAGACCGAGCGGGCCGAGAGGCGGGGGAGCGACACGGAGCCCAAGCCGGCCAAGCCCGAGCGGTCGCTGGTGGACGACCTGAGCCGCAACACCATGGTGCGACAGGTGGGCAACACGCTGGTGCGCGAACTCACCCGCGGTCTCCTGGGCGTGCTGGGCGTGCGCCCGCGGCGCCGCTGACCACCCGGAGAACGAAAGGCCACCGCCGAAGCAGTGGCCCTTCCCGCACGGGTGAGGGGGATCAGCTCCGGCGGTTCATGAAGATGGACACGTAATAGAGCAGCGTCGCCAGCGAGCCGATGGCGGCCACCACGTACGTGCGGGCGGCCCACTTCAGGGCGTCGGCGCTCATGGCGTACTCGCCGGCGGTGACGATGCCGTTGCGCTTGATCCAGGCCAGGGCCCGGTTGCTGGCGTCGTACTCCACCGGCAGGGTGATGAAGGCGAACAGCGTGGTCATGGCGAACAGGATGATGCCAAAGAGCAGCAGTTGCGGGAAACTGTTGATCAGCAGGATGCCGCCGAGGATCACCCATTGCATGAAGCTGCTGGTCACCTGCACCACGGGCACCAGCTTGCTGCGCATGGTGAGCCAGCGGTAGGCGGTGGCGTGCTGCACGGCGTGCCCGCACTCGTGGGCGGCCACCGCCGCAGCGGCGGCGTTGCGGGCATGGTAGACGGCCTCGCTGAGGTTCACGGTGCGGTTGGCGGGGTTGTAGTGGTCGGTGAGCTGGCCGGGCACGCTCACCACCTTCACATTGCCGATGCCATGGTCGTGCAGCATCTGCTGCGCGATCTCCGCCCCGCTCATGCCGTTGGCCAGCGGGGTGGCGCTGTACTTCTGGAATCGGCTCTTCAGCTGGTGGCTCACCAGCATGCTCACGAGCATCACCACGATGCCGATGACATAGGCTCCCATCATGGGTCGTTCAGGTTTTGGGGGGCTCTCCGCAATTCAGGGTCCGTTCGGTGAACACGGCCTGCAGCGGGTCGGTTCGTCAGGCGCGTCGGCAAAGTTGGCAGGTCACTCACCCTCCGCTTCGGCCGCTTTGATCTGCTGGTCCAGGATCTCGTCCATCACCTTCAGTTCCTGCTCGCTCACCTTGGCGTTGGTGCGGGCCTGCTTTTTCATGAAGCGGAACATGGCCGCCTTGCGGATCTCGTAGGCCACATGCACCGTGTAGGCCTGGGTCTCGGGGTTGTGATAGGTTTCTTCGCCGATCTTGCGCAGGTCGGCCAATTCGGTGCTCATCACCTCGCGCACCAAGGTCTGGAACTTGTCGGCCACGTCGGCGGCGCCGGAGTTCTCGGTCTGGCCCAGGTACTGGTCCGTCACCGCCCGGATGTTGGTGCCCACCTGGGAGGCGAGCTGGTTCTTGGCCTCGAGGTCGGCCTTGCTGCGGGCGATGTTCTGCTTGGCGCTGACGCCCTGACCCGTGCCGCGGAAGAAGCGGTTGTTGCTTTCGTAGGCGCTGCCGCTGAAGGGTTGCTTCACCTTGGTGCCGGCCGGCGAACCGCCCTTGCTGCAGGCGGTGAACAGGGCCAGGGCGGCGAGCGAAAGCAATGGGAGGCGGATCGCGTGGAGCATGGGAGCGGGGTGTGGGCCGAGCAAAGAAAAGAACGTGCCAACCGTCCGACACACAGCCGCCTCCATTCGCCGGCAAGCCGCATCTTTGGATACCAAAACCCATGCGGCCATGCGCGCCCTGAAGACCATCCTCATCATCCTGCTGGCCTTGGCGGGCCTGTTCATCATCCTGGGCCTCATGGGCCCGAAGACCTTCCGCGTGGAGCGCAGTGCGGTGATCGCCGCCCCGTCCGAGGTGGTGTTCAACCGCGTGGGCAAGCTGTCCGAGATGAAGAACTGGGGCCCCTGGCAGGAGATGGACAAGGACCAGGTGCAAAGCATCGAGGGCACCGACGGCACGGTGGGCGCCGTGTGGAAGTGGGAGGGCGATACGGTGGGCAAGGGCATGCAGGAGATCGTGGCCATCGAGCCCAACAAGAGCGTGCGCACCAAGCTCACCTTCCTGGAACCGATGGAGGCCGTGAACGAGGGCACCTACGACCTGGAGGCCATGGGCGACAGCACCCGCATCACGTGGGGCGTGCAGGGCGAGAACGGCTTCGTGGGCCGCGTGATGGGCGTGTTCATGGACATGGACAAGATGCTCGGACCCGACTTTGAGAAGGGGCTGAACAACCTGAAAGGCCTGGCGGAGTCCGACGCCAGGGCCATCGCCGAACAGAAGGCCCGGATGGTGGACGGCTTCGAGGTGAACGTGGCGGAGCGGCCGGCCATGTGGTACCTCGGCGAGCGCAAACGCGTGAAGTGGAGCACCATGGAGGCCTTCTTCGGAAGCACCTTCGGCAAGGCCATGGGCATCATGCAGGCGGCGGGTGTGGAGCCCGCCGGTG
>JADLBK010000078.1 GCA_020847755.1 Flavobacteriales bacterium
AACGCGCAAGAGAACAAGCTAGTGGTGGGCAGCCAGGCGCGCATCCTCTATGCCGACAGCGAAGGCCGCATCCGCATCGCCGAGGCCTTCAACGCGGCCATCAAGGCCGGGGTCATCAGCGCACCGATCGTGCTGGGCCGCGACCACCATGACGTGAGCGGCACCGACAGTCCGTACCGCGAGACCAGCAACATCCGCGACGGCAGCCGCTTCACGGCCGACATGGCCGTGCAGAACTTCGTGGGCGATGCCTTCCGCGGTGCCACCTGGATCAGTCTGCACAACGGCGGTGGCGTAGGCTGGGGCGAGGTGATCAACGGCGGCTTCGGCATGGTGCTCGACGGCAGCGCCGACAGCGACCGTCGCCTGAGGAGCATGCTGCACTGGGACGTGAACAACGGCATCGCGCGCCGCGCCTGGGCCCGCAACCCCAACGCGGTGTGGAGCATCGAGCAGGAGATGAAGCGCACGCCGCTGCTGAAGGTGACCCTGCCGAACGAGGCGGAGGATGGGGTGATCGACGGGGCGCTGGGTTGATCGCGGCTCCACCGCATGGACCTCAGCTTCCACCTTCACGCGCCGGCCGATCGGGTGTATGCGCACCTCGCGGAACCCGAGCGGTTCGCCGCGGCGCATCCGTTGATCGAACGCATGGAGCCGCTGCCCGGCGGCCGGGTTCGGGCGTGCGAACGGATGATGATCGGCCCCTGGCGGACCCCATGGCGCTTCGGTTACACGGCCACCGTGGAAGCCGAGCCCGCAGCACGCACGGTGCGCATGAGCGCCGCCGTGATGGGGCTGGCGCACCTGCACTTCACCTTCCGCGTGGAGCCCAAGGGCTTGTCGTGCCTGGTGCAGGAACGGGCCGAGGTGCGCAGCCCGCTGCCCATCCAGCGGTTCATGCACGGCATCATCCGGACACAGCATGCCATCCTCTTCGCCAACATCGAACGCGCCTGCCAGGTGCGGTGATCGGGAACCCGCGCGAAACCTTGGGACGCGACCGCACGGTGCGACGGACGACGATCAGGGTCCGTGGATGAAGCGGATCGCCAGCGCACCGGCTGCGCTGCTGAGGCGGAGGACGTAGGCGCCGCACCCGATCGCCGGCACGATCAGCTCACGCGTGGGTCCGGCACCGCTTAATGTGCACGGCAGGCGACGCCCGGCCGCATCCACGAGCTCCACCATGGCGGGGCCATCGTTCAGGCCCGCCACGGTCCACCGGCCATCGGCGCGAAGCAGGCGGACGGCATCGGGGCTCTGAAGGTCCCGCCCCCCGACCGTGCAGCTGCCCTGCGGGCACACGAGCACACCGGGGTCCACCGTGCCGGTGTTCAGGTCGAGGTAGGGCCAGGTGAAGGTGGTGGGCGTGGCATCGCAGACGGTGAGCCCCGAATGAAGGAGGCCGAGGTTCTCCGCGCTGTCGGCGATGCAGATCGTGCCTGGTCCGGCCACCCAGCCCTGATTGCGGAAGTGCTGCGCGTGGATGCTGCCACCGGCCACGAAGAAGGTGAGGTGCGGGATGGGGACCTCGGCATCGTCCAGGTGCAGGCGTCCGTCCACCTGCATGTGCGCATCCCACACGTTGAGGCCCCAGCGGATGTCGGCATCGCCCAGCACATGGGTCTCCACGGCGCCGGTGGCCACGTTGAAGTTGCCGGAACTGCGCACGGCCAGGTGGTCCAGCACCCGGCAGGTGCCCACGTTGTGGAACAGGCCCGTGCTGTCCACGATGAGCCGGTAGCTGATGAAGAGCCCATCGTTCCACAGGAGGCTGTCGCGCACCCAGGTGACCCGGCTGCTGATGGTGGCCTCGTTGTGGAACGAGCAATGGTCGAACACCAGGGAATCGATCGCGGTGATGACGCCGGTGTTGCGACCGCGGCGGCGTACGGCCATGCGCGTGGTGGCGATGGTGCCGCTGTTCAGGATCGAATCGGTCCAGGCGTTCCCTTCGGGCAGCACCAGGCGATGCACGGACACCTGCCCGGCATTGGTGAACGGCGCGTTGCTCCAGAATCCGCTCGGCCCGGAGCCGATCAAGGCCCCCGAGGTGGTGATGCGGATGGCCCCGCCCCAATGCACCACGTCCATGGGAAGCGCCACCGCGTGCTGCACGACGACCGTATCGCCGTTCTGGGGAACGCACCCGCAGTCCCAAGTGGACGGGGCCGTCCAGTCGCCGTCGACCACGGACGAGACGGTGGTCTGCGCGTTCGAACCGACGGCGAGCGACACTGCGGACACCAAGGAGAGCGCGCGCATGGACCCAAGGTAGGCGAAGCCGGAAGGACAACTACCTTCGAACATCGGCCTGGACCCGACCTGGGACCATGGTCCATCGTGTAGCTCAAAGGAACACGACCAACCCGCACTGAGCCATGACGATCATCCCCCGAACGCTGTTCATCGCAGTTCTGTCCGCTTTGACGAGCCCCTGTGAGGCCCAAGGCCCGTACACGTGGATCGTGGGGGGTTCGGTGAACGCCTGCTTCCCGGGCCAGACCGTCTCCTTGGCGACGCTGACCGGGACCCAGCCGGCCTACAACCTGACGTTGCCGGTGGACCCGAACACGTGCACCTTCGGTGTTCCGCTGAACCTGACAAGCCCGATCTCGGAGATCACGGTGTCGACGATGTGCGGTGGCGTGGTCGTATCCGTTTACGACAGTGTGCACTTCGGGGCGGCCAACGACACGGCCCATGTGTCGATGATGCTGAACTGCGGGACGTCGATCCCGGATTGCCAGGGCGTCATGGGTGGAACAGACCTTCCCGGAACGGCGTGTGACGACGGTGACCCGCTGACCTTCGACGACCTATGGACCAGCAGCTGTGCGTGTGTCGGCCACTTCGGTTGCACGGCGGCCTTCACCGTGCAGCAGATCGCACCGTGGATCATCGCCACCACGAACACCAGCACCGGAACCGGGCCGTTGACCCATCAATGGTGGCTTCCAGACGGTTCAACGAGCAGTGCGTTCGAGCCGGGCTTCAACTTCACATCCTCCGGCTACTACACCATGTGGTTGGAGATCACGGACAGCCTGGGATGCAGTTCGTACCAAGGGGACACCTTGGTGATCGACAGCGTGGGTCTGATCTACACGGGGATGACCATGTGGTTCGACTGCCAGGGTGCGCTCTTCGGTCCTGATACGGTGGGCGCACCCTGCGACGATGGGGACATCACCACGGTGAATGACATCTGGACCGCCTGGTGCTCGTGCACCGGCACAAGCACCGGTCCACTGGATTGCCTGGGCGTTCCGGGAGGCATCTCATTGCCCGGCACCGCCTGCATCGATACGGTCGGTGGCTTCATCGTCAATGGTACGTGGGACAACTTCTGCCTGTGCGTCGCCAACACCACGCCGGACTGCCTGGGCATACCCGGTGGGCCCAACCTGCCCGGGACGCCCTGCAACGATGGTGATCCGCTCACCATCAACGACGCATGGAGCGGAGGCTGCGTCTGCGCCGGCGTGTGGAGCCCGACCTGCACCGCCGACTTCTGGGTGATCCAGGCCTATACGTATGACAGTGTGCAAGGCACAAGCGATCCGGTGCCGTACATGCTCTGGGTGTGGAACCTGGCCGGCGGAGGCAGCGGGTCGTTCAGCTATCTGTGGGGTTTCGGCGACGGGACCTCCTCCACAGACGCATACCCCACCCACACATACGCGGGGAATGGACCATACCAGTTGTGCCTGACCATCGACGACGGCATGGGATGCATCGACACCTTTTGCGACAGCGTGAGCGTGGATGCCAACGGCATCCTCCTGCCCATGGGCGCCCAAAGCCAGGGCTTCACCCTCAACGTGATGGGCGCCCCCACCGCCATCGACGAAGTGGATGTCCTCCACGAGGTGGCCATCGCCCCCAATCCGGTGAACGACATGCTGATGCTCACCCTGAACAGCACCCGCCCAGGTACGTTCCAGGTGGACGTACTGGACGTCACTGGGAAGCTGATCCACGAGCAGCGCGCCAACCTCGCCACCGGTGCCAACACCCTGCGGCTGGACCTGGGCCACCTGGAGGCCGGTCCCTACCTGCTGCGCCTCAACGCGGGGGGCTTCACCCGCACCGAGCGCTTCGTGCGCGGACACTGATCCGTTCATCTTCCGCAACCATCGGGCCCGCCTCCACACAGGCGGGCCCGGTCGCTTCCGGCTCATCCGGATAAAATACCTACACCACCCAACCCGGACCGGGATCATGGCGTGTATGGGATCGAACGACCTTTGAAAACCCATTGAACGACCATGAGACCGACTCTTCGCTCGCTCGCCTTCGGAACGGTCGCCCTGTTGGGCACGGCCGCCCTGGCGCAACAACCGTACACCTGGGTGTTCACGGGAACCATCTACGGGTGCACACCCGGCCAGGTGGTCACCGTGCAGACCATCCAGGGCACGCAGCCCTCGCAGACGGTGACGGCCACCGTGGATACACTGTGCAATTACACGGCGGTGCTCTACGTGGCCAGCGATCCGGCCTGGGCACAGGTGAGCACCCTGTGCAACGGGATGATGCTGACCGGCTGGGATTCGGCCCAGTTCAACTTCTTCCTGGACACGGCCTACACGGTGATCGACCTGTCCTGCAATGGCGGTGGGGTGGACTGCTTGGGCATTCCGAACGGCCCGAACGTGCCGGGCGCGCCGTGCAACGACGGGGACCCGCTCACCGTGAACGACGTGTGGGACATCAACTGCGTGTGCAGTGGGACCGGACAGACCTTCTGCCAGGCCTCCTTCACCGTGCAGCAGGGTGCTCCATGGGAGATCCTCACCCAGAACACCAGCACGGGCATGGCGCCCTTCACCTACCAATGGTGGTTGCCTGACGGGTCGAGCAGCAATCTGCCCGAACCGAGCTACACCTTCAATGCCCCCGGCGTGTACGGCCTCTGCCTCACCATCAATGACGCCAACGGGTGCAGCAGCTATGCATGCGACACCGTGGTGGTGGACAGCCTCGGCATGATCAACACGGGCGCCATCTGGTTCGACTGCCTCGGGATCCTCTGGGGCCCCAACGTACCGGGCAGCCCCTGTGATGACGGCGACCCCAACACCATGGGCGATGTGTGGAACGCCAACTGCGGTTGCGCCGGCCAGGGTGGCGGCTGGGTGGATTGCCTGGGCGTGCCCAACGGTCCGGACCTGCCGGGCATGGCCTGCGATGACAACGACCCGATGACCTCCTACAGCTTCTGGACCTGGAACTGCGTGTGCGTGGCCGACACGATGAACGGCTTCCTCTACGACTGCATGGGCGTGTTGAACGGTCCGGCCATGCCCGGAACCCCCTGCAACGACAACAATGCGCTCACCTTCAACGACACCTGGGACGGCAGCTGCACCTGCGTCGGATCCGGCGGTCTGCCCTGCGAGGCCGACTTCATCATCACCCAGGCCTACGACAGCCTGCAGGGCCCCATTCCGGGCACCATCTGGGTCTTCTTCCTGAACAACGGCGGCCAGGGCTTCACGTACGCCTGGGACTTCGGCGACGGCACCACGAGCAACGTGCCCTTCCCCAGCCACACCTACAGCGGCAACGGCCCCTACGTGCTCTGCCTCACCGTGTCGGGCTTCGGCTGCACGGATACGTACTGTGACACGGTGGGCGTGGACGCCAACGGCATCATTCTGCCCATGGGTGCTCAAAGCCAGGGCTTCACCATCAACGTGATGGGCGCCACCACCGCCATCGATGAGGTGGAGGTCCTCAGCGAAGTGGCCATCGCCCCCAACCCGGTGAACGATGTGCTGACGCTCTCCCTGAACAGCAGCCGCTCCGGTGCGCTCCTCGCGGACGTGCTGGACATCAACGGCCGGCTCCTCCTGCAACAGCGCGCCAACCTCGCCGCCGGGGCCAATACCCTGCGCCTGGACCTGGCCCACCTGGAGGCCGGCTCCTACCTGCTGCGCCTCAACACCGACGGCGCCATCCGCACCGAGCGCTTCGTGCGCGGGCATTGAGCCGATCGGCCGACCTGCGCAAGGACCCGCCTGGTTTCAGGCGGGTCCTTGCCTTGTGGGGCCGAGCAAACATCTACCTTCCTGCTGCGTGGACCCAACCTCCACCCGTCCCGCTGCGTGTATGCGCGTGAACAGGACCCTCCCGACCATTCCCTCCATGATCGATCGACCCCACCACATCCTGGCGATCCTCGCCATGCTGATCCTCCCGTTCGTTTCGGCCGGTCAAGGGTATTGGGTGCGGGTCCAGGGCCTCGTTCAACCGTGCACACCGCCCGTGGCCCCGATCACGATCCTGGCCGTTCAGGGCACCCAGCCCCCGGTGAACGCCACGGTGCTCGCTGACAGCACTTGCGCCTTCACTTACCTGGTGTTCATGTCCACCCTGAACGGCGTGTTCCAGGTCACCGTGTCCTGCGGAGGTGGCACCTCAGCCACTGAAGTGGTGAACTACGCAGCGAACGTGTTCGACACCACGACCGTGAGCGTGGTGCTCACCTGCCCCGGGACGATGGACTGCGAGGGGCAGCTCAACGGCCCTGCGCTGCCCGGTACGCCCTGCGACGACAACAACCCGATGACGGTGAACGACACCTGGGACGCGAACTGCGATTGCGTGGGCTCCGTCCCCGGGGCCTGCGACGCGGGCTTCTGGCCCATCCAGGCCTATTTCATCGACTCGCTCACCGGCGACCCGGTGCCGCTGTTCAACGAGGTGTGGCTGATCGACCAGAGCACCAGCCCGGTCGGGGCGGTGGCGTACAGCTGGGACTTCGGCGACGGTTCCACCAGCACGGACGCACAGCCGACGCACGTGTACGGTGGCTCGGGGCCGTATCTGATCTGCCTTTCGATCACGGACACAACGGGCTGCACCGATCAGTACTGCGACAGCGTGACGGTGGACGCCGACGGCCTGTTGAACGGGTTGATCGGCGGAGACGGCGCGCGCAACGGGTTCACGGTCCGGGTGGTGGACCCGCTCACCGTGGCCATTCCGGGACCGGTGGAGCCGACGGATGTGCGGCTCTGGCCGGTGCCGGGCATCGATCGGCAGCAGCTGAGCTTCATCTGTCCCACGTCCGGTCCTGCCCAGCTTGACCTGTTGGCCATGGACGGGCGGATGCTGCTGACGAGGGCGATGATGCTCACGCGTGGACACGGCACGCTGGACGTCCCGTTGACCGCGCTTCCCTCAGGCCCTTTCCTGATCCGGCTCACCACCGCGGAGTGGGCCCTTCACCGCCACAGCATGAAGCACTGATCCGAGGCACGCCGGTGATCGGGCGGGTCCTTTGCCGGTGCCGCCCTGCACCCCATTCCGCATGGTGAGCGACCAGCTGATAGCACGATGCCTCCGCGAGGAGCCCAAGGCACAGTACGAGCTGTACCGGCTGCTGCATCCCCTGCTGATGGGCATCTGCACCCGCTATGAGCGCAACCGGCAGGACGCGGTGGCGCGGATGAACCAAGGCTTCCTGAAGATCCTCACCCACCTGGCCGACCGGCGTCCGGAGGTCCCCTTCGAACTCTGGTCGCGCCGCATCATGATCAACACCGTGATCGACGACCACCGCCGCCAGAAACAGCGCAAGGCCCACGAGACGCTCGAGGCGCCGCCCGAGCGCGCGGACCTCGCCGAGGTGAACAGCTACCTGGGCCACATGGAGGTGCAGGAGCTCGAGCGCATGCTTGAACGGGTGCCGGCCATGTCGCGGCAGGTGTTCAACCTGTTCGCGATCGACGGCTTCCCGCATGCGGAGATCGCGGGCATGCTGGGCATTAGTGAAGGCACCAGCAAGTGGCACGTGTCCAACGCACGGAGCATCCTGCAGCAGGCCCTGGCCCGGGCGGTGGCGGTGGACCGTGCACGAACCCCTTCCCCATGAGCGAGCAAGAACGATTCGACGACCTGGTGCGCCGCAAGCTGGAGGAGCGCACCTTCCCCTTCGCGGAAGAGGATTGGCAGGGGGCGGAGCGGTTGATCCAGGCCGAGCGCACACGCCGGCGCCGTCGGCGCTTCTGGCCGTTCGCCGCCGCGCTGCTCATCGGCGGTGCGGGCATCGCGTACTTCGCCGTCACCGGGAAAGAGCGCACTCTTGATCGCTCCACGAGCGCTGTTCCGATGGACAGGACCGGAACGCACGCGCCGCTGACCTCCGCACCCTCGGCCGCCGACGTCACCGCTCCGGCACCCGTGCCCGCACCCGGGGCTGAAGCCACGGCCGCTCCTGCCGCAGAGGTCACCAGGAGCGTCGCTGCGACGCCGATCATCACACCGGAACCCGTCTCCACCAGCACGCCCGCCGCTGCGACCCGACCGGCCGCCGCAGTGAGCAGGACCCCATCGTCCTCCCTGGCGCAAGGCGGACCCGAGCGCCGGACCCCGGAACCGGTCGGGCGGCACGAAGCCCCCGCAGCACCCACGACCACTGTGACGGAGCCTGGCCGCAACGATGCGGATATGGCGCGGATCGATGAGCATCCGGTCACGGACAAGGAGGAACGCGCACCGGCGCGATCAACGTCCGAAGCGGCCCGTGCCACGCAGGAAGGGCGACCGGGAACCACGGCCGTTGATCCGGCGATGCCGACAGGAGGAGCCCAGGTCACTGCGGTGCCGGCCTCAACGATGCCACAGCCGGCCGCGGCACCTCCGCATGACGCGCAGCCCGTGGTGGAAAGCGGAGCACAGATGCTTGGCGGAACGGGCCGGACCCTCGAGCCCACGGATCGCGTCGACAGCACCGGGACCCCGATCGAGGAGGCCGTTGCCGTGGACAGCACTCTCGCGGCGAGCGGGGATACCGCCGCCGTGCCCCTGCCGTTGGTGAAGCCGGCCTCGCCCTGGGAATTGAGCGCGATGGGCGGGCTGCTGTGGGGCGGAGGACGCTACAGCGGAGAGCCGCGCGACCTCTGGGACGCGGATGTAACGACCGGCATGGGCTGGAGCGCCGGCGCCGAGGTGATGCACATGGGCCGCAACGTGGGCATCGGCACGGGCGTGCACTACAGCACCTACGACGAACGCCTGCTGGCCCTCGAGCGGAGCCTGACCGAACTGGACGTGGAGCGCTTCTACTTCCTCACGCCGGTGGACACCACGGTGACGCTGGGCACGGACACCTTCTCGATCAATGGGCAGCTCTTCCACAGCGTCATCAGCGTGGACACGACGATCAACGTGCTCGGTGTGGGCTACGACAGCACGACGACGGTCACCGTGCTACGGGCCGCGCGCGAGCAGGTGAACCGGGTGAGCTACCTGGAGATCCCGCTGCTGCTGGACGCGCACCTCACGCAGGGGCGCTGGATGTTCGGGCTGCGCGGCGGGCCGACGCTGGGTGTGCTCACCGCCCGGCGGGGTACGCTTCCCGACCCGTCGCAGGACGGGTACACGGACCTGAACGACGTGCAATTCCGCAGCCTCGTGCTCGGCTACACCGCCCGGGCCTATATCCGCTACCGGTGGAACAGCGCATGGTCGGTGGGTCTGGAACCTGTGCTGCGCGGGCAGTTCGGGAACAGCCTGGACGGGGAGCTGAAGCGCAGGACGATGGCCGTCGGGGTCCTGTTGAGCCTCACCTACCGGCTGCGCTGAGGCTTCATCGCATGAGCAGCACCCGGGCGACCGGGAGCGCTGGCGCACCCACGGCGCGAAGCAGATAGGGCCCCGGTGCCAGGTCCGACAGATCCAGGTACAGCCCTTCACCGCTGCGGGTGGCGGAAAGGTGGATGCTGCGCCCGGTCGCATCGGTCAGCACCACTTCCCGCACCGATCGGGGCACGGGACCTGTCCATACGTGACCTGCGCTGGGTATTGGCCACACCTTCCACGACCCGACGGGTGCGGGACCTTCGATGCCCACGGGCTGGCAGCGCGGGTCGGTGCACCAGGTCACGGCCGGGCCCACCACCCCGAGCTGCACATCGAGGAATGGCGGTGTGCCCGTGGTCGCGGATCGATCGCACACGTCCACGCTGTCGGTGATCACCCCGAGGTTGATCGTGGAATCGGTGATGCAGACGGACCCGGCTCCGCGCAACAGCCCTTGGATGCGCAGGTCGCCTGCGATGGAGAGGTAGGCACTGTCATCCGCCATCCACAGGTCACCGTCCAGCCGCACATCGCCTTCCACGAGGATGAGCCCGCTGTCGATGAGCAGTGACTCGATGCGCAGATCGCCCACCACGGCGATGTTCCCAAGGTTGGAGCTCGTGTACGGTGCCCGGAAAAGACCGCTCCAGGTGATGGTGCTGTCGTTGCGGAAGCGCGCGGCGAACTCGCCCGAGCCGGTCACCGACCCCCGGTTATCCAGTTGCCCCGGGCCGGCTAACCAGCCGGCGGACACGGACCCGACCGGCGCGTTCTCCCAAGCGACATCGGTGCGGATCGAATCGGCGGTGATGGCGCCGACGTTGGTGAAGCCGGCGCGCTGAAGGCCGAGCCGAATGGCGGCGAGGGTGCCGAAGTTCACCGCGTCGGGCTGCAGAAGGCCGGGCCTCAGCTCCAGGGCCTGCAGGCTGATCTCGCCGAAGTTGTAGAAGATCCCGCCAAGCAGCAGGGAGGTCCCGAACAACTGGCCATCACCCTGCACATACAGGTCGCCGTCGGTCAGGGTGTCGGGCACCGTGAGGGTCACGGTATGCGCCACGGTGACGCTCACGATGCCATCCGGCACGCAGGTGCAATCCCAGGTCGCCGGGTCGTTCCAATCGCCGTCGGCCACGGAGCTGATCGGTTGAGCGAACAGCGGCACGGTCGCGGGCAGCAGAACAGCGAGCAGGATCGGGCGCATGCCCGAAAGTAGCGCGCACGGCAGCTTCAGCCGCGCACCTTGGCGCCGGTCTCCCGCTCCAGGGCTTCGCGGATGCGCTTCATCGCCTTGTCCACCTGATCGTCGGTGAGCGTGCGCTCGTGATCGATCAGGGTGAAGCGGAGCGCGTAGCTCTTGCTCCCCGCCGGCAGCTTGTCCCCTTCGTACACATCGAAGAGGTCGACCCCGCGCAGCAGCTTGCGTTCGGCCTGATGGGCCGTGCGGCGCAGGTCCTCGAACGTGGTCTTCCGGTCGAGCACCAGGCTCAGGTCGCGGCGCACCGCGGGGAAGCGCGGCACTTCGGCGAACTGGATGGGAGCGGCGGGCAGGGTCCAGAGGGCCTCGCCCAGCTCAGCGAAGAGCACGGGCTGGTCCACCTCATGGGCTTTGGCCACCGCTGGGATCACGGTGCCTCCGAACGCCAGCTGTCCGGTCGGTCCCAGCAGAGCGAAGGCATCGTGCAACAGTGGATGCTCGATGGGCTTCACCTGCAGGTGGGCTCCGGCGTGCGCACGTTCGGCGAGGAGCTCCAGCTCGGCCTGCAGGTCGGGCGGCTCCACCGGGCGTGGGCGTTGCCGCCAGCGTTCGCGCACGTTCCTTCCGGTGATGAGCAGGCCGATGCGCGCCGCCTCAGCGCGACGGGCGCCCGACCGCTGATAGACGCGCCCCAGCTCGAAGAGGCGCAGATCGCGATGCTGCCGGGCGATGTTGTGGGCAGCGGCACCGAGCAGACCGGGCAGGAGCGAGGGCCGCATCACGTCCAACTCGGCGCTGAGGGGATTGAGCAGGCGGATGAGATCCTCGGCACCGGCCGCGCCGAGGCGCTCCAGCATCGCTCCGTTCACCAGGGAAGGGGTCATCACCTCGCGGAAGCCGCGGGCGGCCAGGTGGTCCACCACGGCATGAGCGGGCTCCGCCGCATGGCGGCCGTGCAGCGCGGCCGGCGGCACGGAAAGGCGTTCGGGGATCGGCACGCGGTCGAAGCCATGGATGCGCAGCACCTCCTCCACCAGGTCGGCTTCGCGGTGCACGTCCACGCGGTAGGGCGGCACTTCCACGAGCAGGCTGCGCTCCGAGCGCTCGACGACGCGGCAATCGAGCAGGCCGAGCACGCTTTCGATCTCCTCCGCGCTCATGCTGATCCCGGCCAGGGCACGCACCGCGGCCGTGTGCAACCGCACCTGCCGCCAGGGCCTCGGGTGCGGGTACAGGTCGAGGACCGGGCCCGACACGCGTGCGCCACCGTGCTCCACCAGCAACAAGGCCGCACGCTGCAAGGCCGGCACGGCCATCGCGGGGTCCACCCCGCGTTCGAACCGGAACGACGCATCCGTGCGCAGGCCGTGCCGTCGCGCCGTGCGCCGCACGCTCACCGCATCGAAGCAGGCGCTCTCGAGGAAGACGGTGGTGGTGGCCTCCGTGACCCCGCTCTGCAGCCCGCCGAACACCCCGGCGATGCACAGGCCGCCATCCCGGTCGGCGATCATGAGGTCCTGGGCGTCCAGCGTGCGCTCCACGCCATCCAGCGTGGTGAACAGGGTGCCAGCGGGGAGCGGGCCCACGATCACGTGCCGGTCGCGGATACGGTCGGCGTCGAACGCATGAAGGGGCTGGCCCAGCTCGTGCTGCACGTAATTGGTGATGTCCACCACGTTGTTGATCGGGCGGAGGCCGATGGCCTTGAGCCGCTCGGCCAGCCACTCCGGTGAAGGACCCACGCGGACATCCGTGAGCGTGAGACCGGCATAGCGCGGGCAGGCATGCGGATCGCGCACCTCCACGGTGACGGCCCCTTCACCGGCGCCGTCCGGCTTGAACGCGGAGGTATCCGGCATGCGCAGCTTGGCGCGGCCACCGGTGCGATGCACCACGGCGGCGGCCAGATCGCGGGCCACGCCCAGGTGGCTCATCGCATCCGCACGGTTGGGGGTCAGCCCGATCTCCAGCACGGCATCGCGCCGAAGGCCGAGCTGCTGCGCCGCCGGTGTTCCGGGCACCGCATCGGCCGCGAGCACCAGGATGCCGTCATGGCCCTCGCCCAGCCCGAGCTCATCCTCGGCGCAGATCATGCCTTGGCTCTCCACCCCGCGGATCCTGCTCTTCTTGATGGTGATGGTGCTGCCGTCCCGTAGGTGCAGTGTGCTGCCCACCAGCGCCACCAGCACCTTCTGCCCGGCGGCCACGTTGGGCGCCCCGCAGACGATCTGCAGGGCCTCCCCCTGCCCCACCTCGACGCGGGTGACGCTGAGGCGGTCCGCATCCGGATGCTTGGCACATTCGAGCACATGACCGACCACCACCCCCGCGAGCATGCCCGGGACCGCCTCCACCGGTTCCACGCGCTCCACCTCCAGGCCGGTGCTGGTGAGCAGATCGGCGGCCGCGTTCACGTCCAGATCGGTGTCGACCAGGTCACGGAGCCAGTCCCAGGAGATGCGCATGGTATCCGCCGTATCCTCGGCGAAGGTGGATGGTGGTTCGAAAAAGGGTTGGCGAAGATACCAAGCCGCTCCTCCACGGCCGGGCGTCGAGCGCCTGCGTCCGTCCCGGTCCGCCCCGCCCAGGCCTAGCTTTGGGCGTCGGCCATGGAGTACATCGTCCTGTCCATCCCGCTCTTCTTCCTCCTGATGGGGATCGAGCTGGCGTGGAGCGCGTGGAGCGGACGGCGCGTGTACCGGCTGAACGACTTCATCGCCAACCTGGGCTGCGGCATCGGATCGCAGGTGGTGGGCGCCTTCACCAAGGCGGTGATCTTCGCCATCTACCTCTGGACCTACGACCACGTGCGTGTGTTCACGCTGCCCCGCACCGCGCTCACCTGGGTCGTGGCCTTCCTGCTGGTGGACCTGCTCTACTACTGGTTCCACCGGCTGAGCCACGAGGTGAACTTCCTGTGGGCCGCGCACATCGTGCACCACCAGAGCGAGGAGTACAACCTGAGCGTGGCCCTGCGGCAGAGCTGGTGGCAGGGCCTGTTCAGCTGGTGGTTCTACCTGCCCATGGCCGTGCTGGGCATCCACCCGGTGCTCATCGTCACCGTGGGCGCCTTCAACACACTGTATCAATTCTGGATCCACACCAAGGCCATCGGGCGGATGGGTCCGCTGGAGGCGGTGTTCAACACGCCCAGCCACCACCGCGTGCACCATGGCAGCGACCCCAAGTACATCGACCGCAACCACGCCGGGACGCTCATCGTGTGGGACCGCCTGTTCGGCACCTTCCAGCGGGAGGAGGAGGAGCCCGTGTACGGCATCACCACCCCGCTCGCCAGCTGGGACCCGGTGAAGGCCAACTTCCACTACTGGGGCGATCTGTTCGGACTGGCGGCGCGCTGTACGCGGTGGAGCGACAAGCTGCGGGTGTTCCTGAAGCCGCCGGGGTGGCGCCCCACGGAGCTGGGCGGCTTCCAAGGACCGCGCGCCAAGGACCACGCGACCTACCATGTGTTCGACACCTCGGTGGACCTCGGCACACGCGTCTACACCGGCGCGCAGTTCACCGTGCTCCTCGTCGTCACCTCGCTGTTCCTGTTCAGGCAACAGGACCTGGCCTCCTGGATGCAAGGCGCTGTGGCCCTTCTGATCATCTGGTGGGTGATGAACATGGGTCTGATGATGGAAGGCGGTCGGCGCGTGTTGCTCTCCGAGGCTGCGCGGATCGCGGCGTTCACGGGGCTCGGGTCGGCCGCGGCGAACGCGACCGCCATCGCGTGGGCCCTGGGAGCGGTGCTCGTCGTGTCCGTGCTCAGTGCGGTCCACCTGGCCCTCATCGCCCTTCGGAAGCACCGGTCATGATCAGCCTCCCGATCCCTTCCCTCGACGGACTGACCACCGATCGCCTGGCGTTCCGCCGGCTGGTGCCGGAGGACGTGGGCTGGTGGATGGACTACATCGCCAGCGCCGAGGCCATCCGCTTCATGCCCTTCACCGTAGGGAGCCGCGCCGATGCCGAAGCGATGATCCGCCGCTCGCTGGACCGCACCGCGGCCGATGGGAGCGGCCTGCATGCGGTGCTGCTGCGCGAGGGCGCCACACCCGTGGGCCAGGTGGGTCTGTTGACGCAGGAGGTGGACGGGGTGGCCGAGCTGGAGGTGGGTTACCACCTTCTGCCCGGGCAGTGGGGGCGCGGGTATGCCACGGAGGCCGCGGTGGCCTGCCGGCGCTTCGCCGAAGCCCACCGCCTGGCCCCCACGCTCATCTCCCTGATCGATCCGGACAACCACCGCAGCCAGGCGGTCGCGCGGCGCAACGGCATGGCGCCGGAGAAGCGCACGGTGCACCGTGGTGCGGAGGCCCTGGTGTTCAGGACCGCCCCTTGGGGAGGGTGAGCGAACATGGCGTCCGGCCGGCCGTTATCTTGGCGCTCCGTCATGGACCCGCGCAAGTCGCTGCTGATCAACGGAGGGCTGTACCTCGCGGCTCTGGTGGGCACCCTGTTCGCCCAGGCGCGTGGCCTGCACCTGATGGAGTTCATCTGCAAGCCGCTGCTGCTGATCGTGCTGTCCAGTTGGTTCTTCTTCAACAGCCGCCGCGTGGGCGATCGCTTCACCTTTCTGGTGCAGGCCGGGCTCTTCTTCTCGCTGGTGGGCGATGTGGCGCTCATGCTCCAGCACCTCGACGAGTTCAATTTCCTCATCGGTCTGGCGGCCTTCCTGGTGGCGCAGATCTGCTACGCGGTGGCCTTCCTGCAGAACGCGGTGGAGGTGGACGGTGCGGAGGGCGTATGGGTCTCCCTCCTGATCATGGTCCTGCTGCTGAGCTACGGTTTCTTCTTCGCCTACGACCTGATGCCCTATCTGGACGAGGCCCTGGTGCTTCCGGTGGTGGCCTACGCGATCGCGATCTCGCTGATGGGGGTTGCGGCGGGCTTCCGCTTCCGCCGCACCTTCCCGCGCAGCTTCTGGATGGTCTTCATCGGCGCGCTGCTCTTCATCGCATCGGACAGCCTTCTGGCCCGGAACCGCTTCGCACGGCCGGTGCCGATGGGCGATGTGCTGATCATGGTCACGTACGCGGGGGCACAGTTCCTCATCGCCGCGGGCTGCCTGGTGCATGTGCTCGATCCCGAGGAGCGTCGGCGGCGCCAGGCCCTGCGCACCTGAGGGGTTTCAGCTGATCCGGCCCCACACGGCCTTGTCCTTGGTGCGGTCCGCCAGGGCACGTGCGATCGGCGCATGTGCGGGGTCGCGTAGCTCGGGGTCGGCGTCGGTGATGCGGATGGCGGCGGCACGCGCCTGCTGCAGCAGTTCCACATCGTGCACCAGGTCGGCCAGATGCAGCTGCGGCAGCCCGCTCTGCTGGGTGCCCATCAGGTCGCCGGGGCCGCGCAGCCGCAGGTCGGCCTCCGCGATCTCGAAGCCATCGTTGGTGCGCACCATGGTGCCGATCCGCTCACGCGCCTCCGACCCGAGCTTCTCGCCGGTCATCAGGATGCAGAAGCTCTGCTCCGCCCCTCGCCCCACGCGGCCGCGCAACTGATGCAGCTGGCTCAGCCCGAAACGCTCGGCGTTCTCGATCACCATCACGCTCGCGTTCGGCACATCCACCCCCACCTCGATCACCGTGGTCGCCACCAGGATGTTGGTCTCCCCCTTCTTGAACCGGGCCATCTCGATGTCCTTCGTGGCGGGGTCCATGCGGCCATGCACGATGCTCACCGCATACTGCGGAAGGGGGAAGCGGCGCGAGAGGGCCTCGAAGCCGTCCGTCAGGTCCTTCAGGTCGCTCTTCTCGCTCTCCTCGATCAGCGGATACACCACATACACCTGGCGCCCCTTGCG